>JANXWC010000158.1 GCA_025351355.1 Hyphomicrobiaceae bacterium | reverse complement strand
CATCGAGAAGCGCGGCGGCGCCATCTGGCCGTCGGGTGTTACGGGCAGTGCATGGCGGCGCATCCAAGCTGGAATACGAATAGCCTGGGGCGGAAGTGGCGACGCCAGTTTTGGGTTCTCTTCGCTATCGGCGTCCATGGCGGCAAATTCGGCAGCCAGCGCCGGCGCACGTTTGTCACGGGACGTTGGCGCTTCTGGTTGGTGGGCTGGCGCGCCGAGCACAAAGCCCGAGGGTTCGCTCCCCCTCTGGCTAAAATCTTGGAAGTTCACGTCCCGCGCGCTAGCCGCAACCGGCCTGAGGACTGTGCCCAGCGCCAGTGCTAATGTCAGGTATTTCACGTTTTCAGTCCCGTTCTTTCGATCGGGCCTGGTCTGGTTATCGCGCTACCATGTTTGTCGAAACGAGAAGGGCCTGCAAGTGCTGCTGACATCATGTGCCAAAAGTCAGCCATTCGCTGCTTGGCCCGATCGGAAAGGCAACGAATGCAATGCTGCCGGTGGCGGAAATGGCCGAATAGCAGATCGAATCGCCCTCAAAGGTGCCGTTCGATGCCTTGAATCGGCTCCTAGAAAGCAGTCATTCGTTCATCCCGCTGTGGTACGAGATCCTATCGGCGCGTTGGTCGAAACTGCCGGGTCACCGTCACATTCCGACCCGCGATTTGCAGCTCGAAATCGCTCCCGAAGTTGCGCGCACTTTCCGGGCCTCCTCGCGAAACCGCAAGTTCGAAGCCCGCCGGATCTAGCCAGTGCGTCACGTCCCCTTGCCTTGCCGGCACCACGGCATAGCGTTGCCGGCGGCCGTCGGTTCCAGTGAGCTGCGCGTCGAAATTGTCGCGAGGACCTGGTCTTGGAACGGTTTTGGCTAGCGTCCGCGTTGGTGGTGTAATTTCCGGTGTAGGCGATGGTGTATTCCGGGGTGGGGCATGCCCCACCCCGGAATGCGGCGTCGCTGGTGGCCACCGGGCTCATCGTTATGGTGGAGTTGCAAGACTTCAACCCTGACGAAGGAGTACCCGATGACCGAGGACAGATTACTGATCGAAGAGCTATCTGCGAAGAGCGGTGACGCGGATTTTTTGCGGGTGGTTGCAGAAAACGTTCTGCAGCTGATCATGGAGGCCGACGTTGATGGCCTGATCGGCGCCGGACGACACGAACGCAGCGGCGAGCGTGCCACTTGGCGCAATGGCCACCGTGACCGGACGCTCGACACCAGGCTGGGAACGCTCAATCTCAAGATCCCCAAGCTGCGTGCCGGCTCTTACTTCCCGGCCTTCCTCGAGCCGCGCAAGATGGTCGAGAAGGCGCTGGTCGCGGTCATCCAGGAAGCCTGGATCGGCGGGGTCAGCACCCGGCGCGTCGATGAACTTGTGCAGGCCATGGGGATGACCGGCATCTCCAAGTCGACAGTCAGCAAGCTGTGCAAGGACATCGACGAACGCGTCCAGGCTTTCCTGAAGCGCCCGCTAACCGGCGAATGGCCCTATCTGTGGCTCGACGCCACCTACCTCAAGGTCCGGCAGGGCGGGCGGATTATCAGCGTTGCGGCCATAATAGCCATGGCGGTCAACACCGAAGGCCGGCGCGAGATCGTCGGCCTGCATATCGGCCCCAGCGAGGCCGAGGTCTTCTGGTCCGACTTCCTGAAGGACCTCCTGCGCCGCGGTCTCACCGGCGTAAAGCTGGTCATCTCAGATGCCCACGAAGGGCTCAAAGCAGCGATCACCCGCGTACTTGGCGCCACCTGGCAACGCTGCCGCGTACACTTCATGCGCAATGCACTGGCCTATGTGCCCAAGGGCCAGCACACCATGGTCGCCGCCGCGATCCGGCAGGCCTTCATCCAACCCGATCAGAAAGATGCAATCCAGACCTGGCGCCACGTGGCCGACCAGCTGCGCGCCCGCTGGCCCAAGCTTGGCACCTGCATGGACGACGCCGAAAACGACGTGCTCGCCTACACCGGCTTCCCCACCCAGCACCGCGTGAAATTACACTCGACCAACCCGCTCGAGCGCCTGAACAAGGAGGTCAAGCGCCGCGCCGATGTCGTCGGCATCTTCCCCAACGAGGACAGCATCGTTCGCCTCGTCGGCGCCGTCCTGCTCGAGCAGAACGACGAGTGGCAACTCCAGCACCGGTACATGCAGATCGAAGGCATGGCCGAGCTCAATCAAACTACGATCGAGGAGGAAAGCGCACCGCTCCACATCACATCAAAGGCCGCCTGACGATGACCCGTGGCCACCGCCGAAATTACACCATCTTGACGGACACGACCTGCCTCGTCCACGGAAGCCAGCCATTCTGTTCCGATACTTCAACTCGTCACCCGATGTGATCCGCCTGGTGGTGATAATGTATGGCCGCTTCCGGCTCAGCCTCAAGAACGTCAAGGACCTTCTGCGGATCGCGGAATCAACATCTGCCATGAGACGGTGAGGCTGCTGGTCTGGGGAATTTCGGCTTTCCGCATTTGATCGCCAAGAACGGTCAGTCAACTACCGGCCCAGATGCGGTCGCGATTCTTGCCCAGCGGGGCGTTCGCTCA
>JANXWC010000150.1 GCA_025351355.1 Hyphomicrobiaceae bacterium | reverse complement strand
TTCCCATCTTTGGCCTCCTGCGTGACGGTGTTGCCGTCCGCAGAAACCAGCCGCGATTCGCACGCGACTAACAGCTCATGCATCGTCCCATCACTGGTCCCGTTCCCAAGCTTTGCCCCTATCCCGTTCTTTCCAATAAGTATGGTCTTTGCCAGCTAGTCCACCACGTGTTTGAGACACTGAATGAAGACTATTGCTTTACCCCAGCTCGGAATCTTGAAGTCCACGTTTGGATCACCCGTCCATATTGGCGGCAAAAAAGTAACAGATTGAATTAGCAAGAAAGCAGTCGCTCTCCTTGAACACGAATTGAACTTTCATGGCCAACCGCCGTCCCGAACCGTCGCCGAATGTCGGCAATTCTACTCAACTGCTGCCGATCCGCAAACTCGGAACCGCATCATTGCGAACCGACGCAATTGGCCCTGAGCGACGGCGCGTTCAGCATCGGCGCTGTACCGTTTCTGATGGGACAGCGGACGCTGTCGGTCGCTACCGCAGTTGTCCGATGAGGGAGCCGCAAATTTACAACGCTATTTCAATCACATAGGTGTTCGCACTTTTATCCTGTATGGCGCGCCACTACTCCTCATGATGTGCGAACACTCTCGCCCGCGACCTACGTCACGAGCGGTTGTTCTTTGATCCTGTCGTAGCATCGGGTCGCCTAGAGCAAAGTACAAGATATCAGGTAGATGGCGCGCATTTGCCAACGGCAAGTCGTGGCGTGTGCTATCGACCCTTGCGCAAATGGCAGCTTTCGAGGGATGTGCGGATCTTGGCCGACAGATGACCCATCGTCAAAAGTGACCCAAACCACCGAATGTCGTGCGCGCCAGCCACGGAGGGTAGTGAGGGGTACAGCGGAAGCACTTGTGAAGAATTGGTCGGAGTGGCAGCTTCCGAGTGAGGTGCAGGCGCGGCGAGTTGGCAGCGGGGAAGACTTTATGCCCCACAGCGGTCTACCGACACGCCATTGCGGCTCTTTTTCGCGAGTTCTTTTAGAATGCCCCGTCTGTCGATTTCGATAGATTTTCATACGCGCCACTTCCGCAAGTCTTGCCTCGATATCTGCCTTTGCAACCGCGAGCGCATCACTTCCGGCAGCGAACCGCTGCGGCGGATTTTCCATTTCGGCGATCTTTACCAGCACGTCGCCAAGCTTTGCGGGATCCCCCGGCTGTTTACGATTGTTCCCTGCCCACATAGCTTCGGCGGTACCTTCGACGCTGTAGTCTTCGATGGTGCTGGCGCTATACTTAGCATTACTGGCTTCCAGGAGACGCAAAGTCGCGATGCGATCGGCAATCTTTCCACATCAACTCTTGATTCGAACAATTTATACGTCGCGACGACGACGAACTCGTTGTTCCAGACAACCGGATATTTATATGACTACTCCACCGGCAAAGTAAGAACAGTCTTCGACGCGAACAGCCGGCTCTACACGACGTCGTATGACGGATTTGGCCGGCCACTCACGATAAGCATTCCAGATCCATCGGGCGGAGCGCTCGTCACCAAGACAACGTACGCATACACCGATAGCTCAACTCCGGGTGCGACAAGTATCTTGCAAACAGATTACTTGAGTTCCTCTTCGACGGGCTCAATCGAAAACTGCAATCACGACGACAGGCCGAGGCGAGCAACTACATTGTCCTTCGACTTCGGCGAGGCCTGCGCGCGTCAGTATGTCGGCGTAACCCTCGCTTTTGCTCTCGTCGTCTTGACGGTGCAACCGGCCACGGCGCGCAATAACGCCAGCGTTGCCAGCCCTGAACAGCGGCGAGCGCTCGTCGCGCGTGGCGAGATCGGCAAGCTTGGAGACAACGTCGGCACCGGCGTTGTGCAAGGCGATGCCGACGGTCGCGGTGTGCGCCGAGCCGCCGGCCACGCTGCCATCTGGAAGATCGGAGTTGCCGGCCCGAAGCGTTGTCTTGTCGAGATCGAGCGCGAGACTGTCGGCGGCGATCTGCGCGAAAGCAGTCCATGCACCCTGCCTCATGTCAATCGCGCCGGTTTCGAGCACGCCGGATCCGTCGCGTCGAATGATGGCTTTGGCTTCCGCCTCGAACATGTGCGCCGGGAATATCGCAGTCCCGACGCCCCAGCCAACCAGGAATCCGGCGGCGTCGCGTGTCTGGCGTGGCATCAAAACGCGCTTGGACCAGCCGAATGCCTCGCCGGCTTGCGCGTAGCACTGCCGAAGGGCTTTCGACGAATAGGGCTTTCCCGATATCGGTTCGACATCGGCATAGTTCTTGAGCCGGAATGCCAGCGGGTCCATGCGGCAGGCCCACGCGGCCTCATCGATCGCGCTTTCGAGCGCAATCGAGCTCGGCGCCAGGCCGGGCACCCGCATTAACAACGGCGTGCCGGTGTCGTTGCGCACGGCCTCGTGGCTGATCGCAATCGCATCACTGGCATAAACCGCCGCGGACGCGTTTGCAGCCGGCTCAACGAAATCGTCGAACGCACTTGTCGCCGTCTTGGCATGATGGGCGAGGGCCGAGATTGCGCCGTTGACTTTGACACCGATGCGCAGTGTTTGCTTGGTCGGCGCGCGATGCCCGACAGGCCCATACATCTGATCACGCCGGAAGGCGAGTTTCACCGGCCGCCCGACGACACGTGCAACCAACACGCCGAGCATCATCGGCCCCATGGCGATGCCCTGGATGGAATTTTGCATCCGGGTCCATTGCGAGCGCCGGCCGGTGCGCCGGCGTGATGACGTCAATCATGCCGGAATGGCTCTTCGCCGCTTCCATATTGAATGAAATAACGCGGCCGCGTGCGATTTTGCTTTCGACGATCACGGCATAGGCCATGCCGGTCGGATGATTATCGGCAGCGAAACGCGCCGCGCCAGTCACTTTCTGTTCGCCGTCGCGCCGCGTGAGCGGCTGTCCAATCGTCGAGCCGTGGCGCATGTACTGGGCCGTGGTCGTCAGCTTGATGTCGACGGTCATGCGCGAACTCCTGCGTCTGACGAGAACGGAGAACCGGGGAGCGCCGGCACGCGCGCCGGTGTGCCGGCCGCAGCAAGCGTCAGGACGCGGACGACGAGACGCTTGGCCAATTCGATCTTGAACGCGTTGTCGTCGGATGGTTTAGAGTCTGTACCTAAATGGCGCTCTGTGATTCTGTCATCTCCGAACTGATTCGGAGGCGGAACCATGCGCGCTGGATTGTTTTGGCTGAGTGACAAGCAATGGGCGCGCATCGCGCCGCATCTGCCGAGCGGATTGCAAGGACCGGCGCGGGTCGATGACCGCCGCATCATCAGCGGCATCATCCACATGCTGCAGTCTGGCGGCCGCTGGCGTGATTGCCCCAATGAATACGGGCCATACACGACGATCTACAATCGCTTCAATCGTTGGGCCAAGGCCGAGCGATGGTGTGCTATTTTTGAAGCTCTCGCCAAGCCTGGCAAAGACGCGCTTGTGCTCTCGCTCGACAGCACATCGATCAAGGCTCATCGCTGTGCCTCCGGTGGAAAAGGGGGGAGCACACTCAGGCCATCGGCCGATCGCGCGGCGGACGCACGACGAAAATCCACGCTCTGAGCGATCCGCAGTGCCGACCCGTCGTTCTGCACCTGACGCCAGGCCAGGACGCCGATATTACCGTTGCGCCCGACGTACTGGCCAAAGCACCGCCGATGCGTGCGCTTCTCGCTGACAAAGGCTACGACGGCGATGCGTTCCGCGCCGAAGTCTCCCAGCGTGGAACAAAGCCCGTCATTCCAAACAAATCCAACCGCGTCGTGCGTCATCGCTTCGACCGGCGGGCCTACAAAGGACGCAACGTCATCGAGCGCAGCTTCTGCCGCCTCAAGGACTTTCGTCGCATCGCGACCCGCTACGACAAGCTCGCCCGTAATTTTTTCGCAGCCGTTCAACTCGCTGCCCTTGTCGCTTATTGGATTAATTGAGTCTGGAGCCTAGCAGCGCTCAGCGCGATCTCGGCTGCTCTGCCGAAAGCTTGCGCGTCCCAGGCTTGGCCGACAAGCGCACGCTTGGCATCCCTATATCGCCATGGTTGGCTGGCGACGCCAAAACCCCGGAGGCAGCTACGGAACGACCCGCAACTCGCACCCATCGCTTAGACGGCCCGAGCGAATCTTTCCGCCCGGGCCGCTAGAGCTACGTTACTTTGTGGTGACCGCAGGAAGCGCTTTGGCTTGCTCAGCCGTGAGCTGTAACGTTACGCGGTCCGCACCGACCGTGAACTGCGACGGGGTTAGCGAAATGCGGTGCTGTCCTATGCCGAGGAAACCGCCGATGTCGGCTTCGAGCGTGGCGACCTTGCTGTCGCTGTCGCGCATGACAGCGTACACGGTGCCGAGATTCTTGTTGTCGGACGAATAAACAGGCTTGTTGATGATCTCATCCGACTTCTGCACCGAGGTGGCTGCCTTAGGCGCGGTCGGAGCCGTAGGGCTCTGAGCGAAAGCAGGCGCGGTCGCAATCAGCCCGACCAGGCTGGTAGCAACGATCATACGTTTCATATTCGTATTCCTTCTGAAGTTTCGGATGATCGTAAAACACGAGCCAGACGCTGGCGTTCCATGAACGGCAGATGAACGCAAGGATAGCGTCACGCCGGAACGCGAGCGTTCGGCTGCATCACGACGACCCGCCGCAACGCTGTCAATCGGCGCGGAATTTGACCGCTCGTATTGCCTCACGGAGGAATGTTACCGGCGCGGTGGTGTTGGTAACCGGACGGACTGTGCGGCGTGTTGCGACTGACCGGTGGTGGCCAGACGGAGGGAGGGCGCAGCCCGAACGCAGTCCTGATCCGTCAACTCGAAACGAACTGATCTGCCGGTCTTCTTCTGCCGGATGGTTGCGCGGTTTATCGAGTAACCCCTCCGAGCCAGGTCAGCGACACGTACGGCGACGACATCACAGCCGCGCAGTTTGCTGTTGATGGCGAGGTTGAACAGCGCGAGGTCTCACTTGTGTCCCTCGATCTGCAGATTCGTCCTAATCGACCAAACGTGGCTCGGTCGCAGGGGCGGTTTGGCGCCGACGCGCTTGCCCTTCTCCCAGTACTCCAAGGCAGTTTGATCGGGCTCTGATGCGCAGGTTCATTCCTCGAACATGCGCCTATGTCGCAAAACCCTATACGTGGACGCGATGCGCCCGGGCGAGGGATAGTGTCGCCAACATTCGGCGAGACTGTCCTCGGTTAGCGCGGCTGTAGTCTCCGCACCCGCGCCGCTGCTTCGGACATTCCGAGTTCGGCGGCCTTGCCGTACCAGCGCATGGCTTCGATGGTATCTATCTTCAGACCCACGACCTGGGCTTTCTGAAGTTCGTAGGGATCGTTGGTTTCGGCCAACTTGAATGCGCCGATGGCGGACCCAAGTTCAGCTGCTGCCGCAAAATACTGGCGGGCGATCGAGATATTGCCATCGGTAAAGTTGCGCTCGCCTTGCGCTATGAGGCGCTGCAATTGGGGCGTAGCGGACGAGGGTTTAGCCGCGAATAATGCGGTTTGGGTCGGGGCCGGTTGGGCAGGCGCCGCCTTTGGCGGCGTTGAAGGGGTGTTGGACGCCGCGGAGGCAACGGCCTGCTGTGTTGCGCCCGCAGGTGCCGCGTCGACCGGCGCAGCTGAGGGCAATGACGTCGTTGCTGGCGCAGGAGGTGTGGCGGCTGCAGGCAGCGCAGGAGCCGTTGCAGCGACCGCCGGTGCTGCGGCGATCGGCCCCGCTGCAGGCGCTGCGGCCTGTGCCGGCGGAGTTGCGGGCACGGCAGGGGACGGCGCGGCAGGCATGGCAGTCGGCCGAGCCGCTGGAGCGTTCGGCAAGGTCGGACCCGCCGTAGATGTCGAGGCAATTTGAGATGCCGTTGGTGAGTCGCTTGAGCCAACGGCGGCTGG
This sequence comes from Hyphomicrobiaceae bacterium, assembly GCA_025351355.1. Classification (GTDB taxonomy): domain Bacteria; phylum Pseudomonadota; class Alphaproteobacteria; order Rhizobiales; family Hyphomicrobiaceae; genus JABFRJ01. Next base: position 23,238 of record JANXWC010000150.1, on the reverse strand, counting down.
ACCTGAGCGCCCCCCAGAGGCCATCTTGTCCTTGGTGTTGGCTGCAACCGTCGGCGTCTTTGCAAGATTGGTGGCGGCGATGGCGGGGTTGCCGGCGGCGGGCCCTGTTGGTTCTGGAAGGGTTGCTTGCGGTTTAGCTGGCTGAACTCCAACCCGAGGCGAAATGAACAAGTTCGCAGTGGCAACGCTCACGACGGCCCCCTTGTCGACCAACATGACATAGATGACGCCATCGCCATAAACGTCCGCGGGCACTTTCAAGCGAAGGCTAGGAGCCTCAGAGAGGGGGACACGCCAAACGCCGCTGCGCAGCGTGCCTGCTGAAAAAGAGATACTTGCCGGCAACGTGACAATTTCGAACCAAGTGTCTTGAAGAACCCCGCTGCCATACTTCAGTTTAAGGTTGAAGGGCACTTCGCCTGCTTCCGTGGCGAAGACGTTTCTGGGAATGACGACTTCGAGGCTCGGGGCTGGCGTCTGAGCGGTGACGGGATTGATGAAAGCCGTCGCGTGGGCCGCCAACATCCAAATGCTCAGCACGGCCAAGCCTTGCCGCCACGACAGGCGATGCCAGATCTCATGCGCTCTACGCTCAGGCATAACCGCCTCACCCAACTTTTTACAGCTTAGATACCTGATGCAGTTCTGTTGCGCCGTGCGAGCTAACGAACGTTCGGCAATTTGCGGGAATATATGACGCCATTCTGAGCGCGCGCGACCGCGACTCGGACAGTTCCCTTTTTGGCAGTGCCGCGCCAAAAGTTGCGCTTGTCCAACGTCAATTGTGTGAGATCAGTGAAGCCCGCCTGTTCCAGTTGCGCGCGTGCTTGCTGCTCTGATTCAGGCTTGGTCGGTGCGCGAAGTGGACCTGCTGTTGCTTCCGGTGCGGTTTGCACAGTGGCGACTGCGGCAACGGCAGTGGTCAACTTGTCGAGCCGCACCTGCATGGGTCTGAAGCGTTGCCAGCCTGGGACGGCGGCGGCTAGGTTGAGGTCGGCCCATCGCGGGTGAAAACCAGGGCTCGACTGCAATTTTGGCAGGCGCTCAAACAGGTAATCGATGAAGCGCACGAGGCGGTTATAGCGTTCCGTGCCTTCGCGCCAGGCAAAGACCGCTAGGACGGCCGGCACGCCAATGGTTTGGATACTTTGGCCGGCTGGAATGAGACCAGGATAGTCGGCGGCTTCGAGTTTGGCGGGCAAGTAGTACTGCTCGAGCGACTCGGTCAGCGGGATGGGGAGGAACTTAAAACCTTCGGGCCAGGAGCGCTTGAGAAATTGATCAATCGGTTTCGTGGTGACCCAGAAGACGGCGGCATATTTGTCGCTCTTTGTCATCTCAGCCATGGCGACGGGATGCGGATCAAAACGCGCGTCAACTTTGATACCTAGCCGCTCGAACACCAGCGGGCCCGTGTAGGCCGCCGCGGTACCTTGTGTATTGAAGTTCACACGTTTACCTGCAAGGTCGGCAAGCGATTTGATCTCCGGGCGCACAAAAACGTGTACCTCAGAGGGAAATAGGTGGGTGATGTAGTTAATCCGCTTATCGACATCCTTGATCGATTTGTCTTTGCGGAATTTGTCCAGGACGTCACCGTAAATAATCGCGGCATCGATACCCTGTAAGTAGATAAGGTCTTGTACGTTCTCGAAAGGGCCACGTGTGACAACGGGCAAAATTCGCATGTTGTTTCCGTCATCGACCACGCGGGCCAATTCAGTGGCGAAGCGCAGTGGCGCACCCTCGAGCTGACCGGCAGCTAAGCCAATAGTCGATTGGTTGACCATCCGTCGTATGGTGGCGTCACTTTGTGATGTTTGGGCGCTCGCCCCCCCAAGCCAAAGAGAGCAGACAATCGCAAAGCTGATGGACCGTAAAAGGACTTGAGGGATCATGTAACGACTCTCGATGAGGCGTTTAGAGACTTGAACAGAATGCAGGTAAAAACGATTAGGGTCGGAGATAGGTGTAGCCCTGCTCCTGCAGCTCGATGATTGTCACAACGCCTGATGGCACAACCACTGCTTCGCTGATCAGAAGAATATCTTTCTGCTCGCTTTGCGCCATTTTTGATTGCGTATTGGCGCAGGCCATAAACTTGAGTTCAGGCATCGCCAGTGACATTTCGGCGATGCGACCCCTGACCGGACTTGTATCACTGCGGAGCATGTGCAATCCCGGTCCAAACGTGACAATTTGTATGTCAACTTTCGCGCCTTTTGCAGAATAGTATTCGCGGACATTGGCGGCATTGTTGAGCGCTAAATTCATCAGCTTTGGATCATTGTCATCGACCTGAATGATGACTTTGTGGATGGTTATAGCTGCCAGCGCTTTTTTCGGTGCAGCTACGGTGGGCGAGATCATCGCACCGTATTGCACGCATGCCGCAAGGACGACGAATATCAGCGACCGAAAAATCGACATGGTATAGTGCCTCAAACGATGGGTCGACGGTCGAGACTGATTCAAACCTTGTGCTGGAAGCAGAAGCCAGCACCGATGGTTGATTTATTCTCTCGATCTCAGAGAGCGCCTAAGAGTCTATTTCGTCAATAAAATCGCAATTGCGCCAACACTTCCACATGAAAGACCGGTTTAGGTTAACGGCGCGACTTTGTGCTCTGGCCCGATTCGGGAAGTCATCCATCGGCAGCTTTCGGAGGTCACCAGAACTGGCACCATTGCCAATCGGTCGTCGAGATCACCTTGGCTGCAATGTCGGCAAACTCAGCATTCCGACACGGCCTTCTGGTTTGGCTGATGCTACGAAACGCTGAGACAGTGCACATCATGCCTAGTGCACTAACAGCAAACGCGAACAGTGACTTTGACGGCGGCGACGCGCAGCTAATCGATGACTTGCGCGCCCGATTTGTCGTTGGTTGCAGGGGCTCGCTAACCGGTCTTCCGGCGATCCGACGTTGGCAAGCGCGTTGATCACGAGCCTTCTTCCGGCCGACACGAATGCGTCTCGAAGGTCCTGGCCAGGCGTTGAAACCTCCGCACGAATCCGTGCCTGCATCGACGACTTCCGACCAACGGTCAGAATCGAAATCTACTGAAACGATACCAACCTTCACGTCAGGGCGACAACATACCGTCCGACGAAGTCGGCAAACCTCTGCTATACGAAGACTATCACATCTTCTGGACGATCCACTCCGCGAAGGGTCAGCAATGGAAGTCAGTGTTCAGAGCACTACGACTTGCAGCGTAATGGAGGTATAGCGTTTTAACTCGTTTCAGTCGCTCCCGCCCGGATGTGTCAACACAACGAAATCTGTGCCGATGCCGGTCTCGTGGCTCGAGCCCAGGTCGGAAATGATCAGCGACGCTCCCGTCCACAGCCTTGCCGAGATCTGCGCTAGCACTTCATCGGAAAAGTGTATCCGCTCGAGCGCCATCGCGGCAGTTTTCGGTAGCGACGGTGGAATGCCTTCTTCCGCGGCGACGGGGACGCCGCGAGACTTGGACTCGCTACGTCGTTGGTCTTTGCGAGTGTCGCTTGGCACATTTGTGGGCACGGTTATCACGACCCACTGCATGGCACGATCGCCCAACGACGGCGCCACTGCGGTGAACACGTGCGTGCCGAGCGGCAATTGCGGTTCCGCAATCTCGATGTCGGCTTCGAACACTGGCTCGAAACCCTGGCGCACCGCAACACGCCGGTCCTTGCGGCTAACGAAAACCGAAACGGGTTCGGTGGCCCGCGCTGCGACGCGTGCAGCGGCTTCCAGACGGTCACGTTCGGCAACGACAGCCTTCGCCTCCGCGGCTGCCTGAAAAGCCGCGCTTTCGGCCTGCGCGGCCGCTTCTTGTGCGCGCTTGAGCTTGGTCCGCAGGTCGGTGAGCGAACTTTCCAGGCTGACCCGCTCCGCTTCTGCGCGCGCCTTTTGCACGCCATCGGTTGACGCCTCTACAGCCTTATCGCGGCCTCGCATGGCTGCCACTAGCGTGGCCACTGTGTCCCGCAGCTCCTTCGCGGCATCGTCCGCTTCGACGGTGCGACGCTTGAAAATTTCGAGTAGCGCCGAGGCGTCGACCTGGGCCTCCTGGGCCGCCGATTTCGCGTTCACCTGCTCGATCTTGCCACGTTCCATAGGATTGAGCAGGCGAGCGTCGGAGCCTGGTTCGGCGACGAGCTGGATTCGTCCCGCCATCTCCGCCCCGGCCGTTTGCAGCGCCGATTCTGCGGTTGTAAACAGCGGTTTCGGCAATCCCGCATGTGTGATCGGTATCGGCTTCAGATCGCCATCGGCCACGATCACGCGCATACCGACGCGGGTTATCCCAAATAGGCGCTGCGCGAAATCGCCGGGCATGCGGATGCACCCGTGCGATGCCGGATAGCCCGGTAGATGCCCTTCATGCATGGCAATGCCCGACCAAGTGATGCGCTGCATCCACGGCATCGGCGCGTTGGAATAGAGATTGCTCTCGTGATATCGCTCCTTGCCAATGACGCTGAATACGCCTGTCGGCGTGCGCCGTCCTGACATACCCGTCGAGACCGGCGCGCGCGCCACCACCGTATCGCTCGACCAGATCGTGACGTGCTGGTCGCCGATCGAAACGACGCCGATCAACGGACCGTTGACCGATTTCGGAGTTTCAACCGCTTGTTCCGATGAGCGTTTTGGGGTGGATGCGGCCAGGGTCGAGGCCACAGGTAAAATAGCGACAACTAGCGCGAGCACGGCCGGTAGGTCCAGCGCCGCACTCGAAGCAATCCAATGCCTGGCCATAATCGCGCACCTCTGAACGGTTCGTAGTGTACGTTACACGCGAACTTCAATATGTGCATCCTTGTATGCACAGAAACGAAAAATGGCTTCCGAGAGGGTTACCGTTCAACCACAGGTGTCAGAGGCGTCGGTGTAAACTCGAATGAGCGGTCCTGTCAGTCATCGGCACCATCGGACGAGCCGCCGTCTTTATGTCTCTTAGCAACCAGTCTTCGCGCGTTTTTGGCTTCGGGACCACCTCAGTTACAATCAGCCGCTTCGCGCCACCGGCCAACCCGACGCGGCCGTAGTCGCAAGAACACGCTTACGTACTTGCTATCTGCAATTGACCTGCAGTGGTGAATGTCTCTCAGATCGAAAAACCATCCCGTATATAGTGTCCACGAGCATTCCGGGCTCGTTTGCCGATAGCTATGGTAAGGTTAGCAGTTGCGGCCGTACTTCGTCTGGTGAATTTCCTGTCGTGCAACGACGAATAGCGGGCGAAACTCGATGCGCAAGTTGATAACCTGCTTGCGGCGTTGACGTTTCAGTCGACCGCATGGAGGCTGAGCCGGAGTGACCTCGCCCGACATCATTGATCGAAAGCCGCGGTATTCATGCTTCAGATCAGTTCGTCAGACTTATCGTCGGTTTCGCCGAAGCGGCGCAAAGTGGCTAGTCGGGTGCCCGCGAAAAGCGCTTCGATTTCCGGAGATATCTTTGCGTTTTCACGCTCAAACAGCGAATTCCCGTAAAGATCACTCTCTACCAGAAAGGGCCCGAAGTGAGCTACGTCGAGTACCCAGATGCCCTGGGCCAGTCCAAGCTCCCTGATCCAATGAGTGGCAACGACTCGCTTGATCCCTCGGCCCAACAGTGCGCCCGTGCCGTAACCAACAGTGGTCAGACAGATGGCTTCGTTGGGGACGAAGTTGCGGCGATAGATTTCCGATTTCATGCCGCCTTTGCTGATGATGATGTTGCATCGGGATGCTTTGAACCATTCTTCGAGATACCGGCCAAAGCGGAACGGGGCCGTTTCTGTGACAGCTCCCATGGTGGTGGAGCCGTCAGGATTGATGGTCGCTGCAGGCGAGCAATGGAAATTTGCCGAGCCGAGTTCCTCAGGCGGAGCCGGCAAGACGCCGCCGGCCGCGATGGCTTTGGCGTAAACGCCCTCTCGTGCCGTATAGACAAGACCGGTCAGATAGACGACGGTACCGATTTCGAGAGGGCGTAAGTCTGCGGTCTAAGCACGCAGGCTCAGGTGGACGGTCTTGAGCTTCGTCATATCGGATCATTCCGCCGCAGTTTGCCGTTTTGGCCGTTCCCACTCGACGGTCGAGCGGCGCATGTAGTCGGTGAACCAATTGGGATCGGTTCGGAACTCGACGCGACCGTCGGCGTGAACTCGAGCACTGGCACGTCGCGAGGAAAGGCAGAACATGTGTGGAGTCTGCTTTGCCGCTTGCGACAGCGTTCGATGGAATAAACCCGCATGCTCATGGATCGCTCGCATGGCTGTCGTGGATCGCAGGCCGGCTCGGCGGATGGAACTGCTACTACAAGCCGCGGGACCACAAGACGATGGCCCGCGGCCTCAACCGGCTCATCGATCGCATCGCTGGATTCAAACTCGCAACCGAACGACAAGATTTGTGAATCCGGTAGGGCAAAGCCAGGGGGGCTCCCGCTTACGCTAGGGGCGATAGCGGGATCGTCGTGGGACCGCTATCGCCTGTCAACGGCCCACGCGGCTTGTCGGTGTCTATCGAGGTCAAAAAACACTACACCTTTCACTACTTTGTTACCCATATCCCGCTTTTGCTGGTCGCGGGGAGGTGGGGCGGTGGTTTGTCGAGGGGGTCAAGCCTCGCGGCCTGACCATGGAAACGACGACGAAGCATCGCGGTCGCACTGCCCGCGCCGACGATGATGTAGTCGTAATCCTTGGCGGTGTGATCCATGGGGCGGCCCTTCCAGTGGCCCGAATTTCGTCATTCAGTGTCGCCATCGTTCACTTCACCGCATCCAGGCCGGCCAGCGCTTCGGCGCGGATCTGGCGCTTGTGGATTTTTCCCGATGGCGTTCGCGGCAATGGCGCGGACGACTTAAGAATATATCTTGGCACCTCGAAGCGGGCGAGATGGCCGGATACAAAGGCGCGTAAAGCCTCGACGTCGAGTGACGCGCTGCCGTGCACGGTGGCGCCGACCTCCTCGCCCAGCCGCGCGTCCGGCACGGCATAGACGGCCGCCTCGGCCACGTCAGGATGCAGCAGCAGCGCCGCTTCCACCTGTCCGCAGCCGATGTTTTCACCGCCACGGATGATGAGGTCCTTGATGCGGTCGACGATAAACAGGAAACCCTCGTCGTCCAGCAGCGCCACGTCGCCGGTGCGGAACCAGCCGTCCTCGAAGGCCCTGGCGTTGACCTCGGGCAGGTTCCAGTAGCCGGTGAACACGGATGCGCCGCGTACTAAAAGTTCGCCGCGCTGGCCTTGGGTGACGGTGATGCCTGCCTCGTCGACAATCTTGATGTCCAGCACCAGCGAACAGCGGCCGCTGCTGGCTGGGCGTGTCAGATAATCCGGCCCGCCGATGCCCGTGCCGATGGCGTTGGTCTCGGTCATGCCCCAGCCGGTGTTGGGCATGGCGCCGCCGAAGCTCGCGCCGATCTGGCGCACCTGTTCAGGCGCGCGCGGCGCCCCACCGCCGCCCACCGAGATGAGCGAACTGAGATCATGACGTTTCGCCTTCGCCACCGCCACCAGGTCGCCGGTCATCGCAGCCGGCGCGACGAACGATGTCAGCCGTTCGCGCGCGATCAGTGCCGCCGCCGCGGCCGCATCCCAACGGTACATGCCGACGAGGCGCCGTTGCGCGCGGTAGCACGACAGAAACACCGCATGAGATCCGGTGACGTGAAACAGCGGCACCGCCAGCAACGTTCCGGGCTGCGCCGTCGGCGCGATCGCAACGATGCCCAGCATCAGTTCGCCGATCCGCATATCGACCTCCCACGACATCAGCGTCGACAAAACGTTACGATGTGTGGAGACGACGCCCTTGGGGTGCCCGGTCGAACCCGAGGTGTAAAAGATGGTTGCCGCGTCGTCCGGTGCTGGATCGTTGCCGGGCATAGGCACATCGCCCACCTCGGCCAACAGATCATCGAGCGGCGCACCGCGTGTGGGTGGTCGGGTGGCGCGAACGGCAACAACCGTCAGGCCCGTTATGGGGGCACATGTCGCCAACCGCTCGAGCCGCTCCTGATCGGCGAACAGCACCTTGGCGCCGCAGTCGGTCAGCGCGTATCCCAATTCGTCCGATTGCCAGAGCGCATTCATCGCCACCGCGATGGCCCCGATCGAGGTGATCGCAGTGAACGCCAGTACCCATTCCGGATAGTTGCGCATCGAGATCGCGACCCGGTCGCCCGCCCGCACACCGAAGCGATGCACGAGCAGATGGCCGATGCGGGACGCTTGCCGCCAGGCCTCGGCAAACGTCAGTCGCTCGTCCTCATATGCGATAAAAGGCCTATCGGTCGCGGTATCGGCAAACAGAGCGCGCAACGAGGGTGGCGCAGTTTTGAATGATCGAAATGTGCGGCCGTGCGCGGTAATTGTTTCCAACTCGTAAGGCGCGCCGGGACCGGTGAGGGCCGCGATCGCCTGCTGTCTGGTCATGTCGGTCATGCTTGCAAGGTCCGCGAGTTGTCGTGGGTCCCGGCCATCTCTGCGCAGCACGGTTCCACCCCGACGCCGCCGCTCGCCGCCATGGCCTTGACGTCGCCGCCGGCGCAAAGATCTTTGCCGGCGCCGGTCAGCACGACGCGCTTGACGGCGGGATCGACATCGGCCGCGGCCGACTGCTGCTGCAGCGCCAAGCTCATGGCGCGCGACATGGCATTGCGCGCCTCCGGCCGGTTCAGCGGCAGCGTCAGGATGCCGGCGTCAAGTGTGCCGAGCAGTTCGTTGGTGCCGGTGTCGATCTCGGACGAACTCATGACTTGCTACCCTCTCTGCAGGTGACGACTCTGGAGGCGCATTCGGGGGCTGCCCCTATCCGCGACTATATCTGGAGGAACGATGGTTACCTACTCCACTGATTTAGTGCTGCATGGCGACGACCCGGGCCCTTGGGGCGATCCTGTCTCGATCGCGTACTGAGCGCCACGTGTTGTAATAAGGGTCCCGGACGCGTTATGTTCGAAGGCGCGCGTGCACGAGCAAACGGCGGTCACCAACACCGCCTTTATCAATCTGTGAACGAGACTCTGTGACCCCGAAAAATGGCCCTGCACAATGGCCCCGGGTAACGCTTGACGGCAGGGGCGGCTGTGTTAGCGTTCCGCAGTTGTCCCGCTTCCCGCACCGGTGAACCATGACGCTTGCGCCGCGATCACGTCCGCAGACACGGGGAAGCAAACCCCGGCGACGTGCGCACTGCGGCGGCGGGTGATCTCATGTCCGCCTATTTAGTTCGACGATTGCTGGCGCTGATTCCAACGTTGTTTTTTGCAAGTATGATCGTGTTCGTCACGGTTCGGTTGATCCCCGGCGATGTGATCGACATGATGCTAAGCCAGAACGACATCGGCGCCGACAAGCTCAGCCGGGATCAACTGTTGGCCGCGCTGGGGCTTGATAAGCCGATGCCCGAGCAATACGTTCGCTGGGTGTGGGCGCTGCTGCATGGCGATTTCGGTAAGTCGCTGTGGCAGTCGACGCCGGTGCTTGAACAATTGCTGCAGCGCTTGCCGGTGACCTTCGAACTCGGCATGCTCGCCATGCTCGTCGGGTTGGCGATCGCGCTGCCCATCGGCGTCTATTCGGCCATCCGGCAGGACACCGCCGGCGATGTGGCGGCCCGCTCGCTATCAATCCTGCTGCTGGCGGTGCCGAGTTTTTGGATGGGCACCATGGTGATGGTGTTTCCGTCGATCTGGTGGGGCTGGTCGCCCGAGGTCAACTACGTCAAGTTCGGCGACGATCCGCTGCAGAATCTCAAGCAGATGATGGTGCCGGCCATCGTGCTCGGCATGGCCTTGTCGGCGGTCACCATGCGCATGACGCGCACGATGATGCTGGAAGTACTGCGCCAGGACTACATCCGCACCGCCTGGGCCAAGGGATTGACCGAGCGGCTGGTGGTGCGGCGGCACGCGCTGCGCAATGCGTTGATCCCGGTGGTTACGCTGATTGGCCTACAAGCGCCACTGCTGATCGGCGGCGCCGTCATCATCGAACAGATCTTCGTCATTCCCGGCATGGGCTTGATGCTGTTGGAAGCCGTCAACCAACGTGACTATCCCGTCATCACCGGCGTGTTTCTGGTGGTCGGGCTGTCGGTGATGCTGATCAACCTGCTGGTGGACCTCAGCTATGGTCTGCTCGATCCACGCGTGAGGCACAGATGAGCACCACGCACGTTCGTCCGAGTGCCGTTCCGATTTCCGTGCAAAGTACCGTCGCGGCCGAGCCTCGCCGCCGGAGCTCAAACGTCATCCTCCGGCTGATCCGCGAAAAGCCGGTCGGCGCGTTGGCGGGGCTGGTGTTTGTGCTGTTCGTGTTCTGCGGACTTTTCGCCGACGTGCTGGCGCCCTATGGCTTCAACCAGATCAGCCCCATCGAGCGCCTGCAACCGCCGTCCGCCAAGCATTTGTTCGGCACCGACAACCTCGGTCGTGACCTGTTTTCGCGCTGTCTCTATGGCGCGCGCATTTCGGCGATCATCGGGCTGTCGGCGGCGGCATTGGCAACCATCATCTCCATTGTGATCGGGATGTTCACCGGCTATCTCGGCGGCCGCTTCGACATGATCGGGCAACGTTTTGTCGATGCCTACATGTCGTTTCCGGAGTTGGTCATCCTGATCGCGGTGGTCTCGGCCGTCGGCCCCGGGATGTTCCAGATCATCGGCATTCTCAGCCTGGTTCTGGGCGTCGGCGGCTCGCGCATCATCCGCAGCGCGGTCGTCTCGGTGCGCGAAAATATGTACGTGCATGCTGCGCAATCCATCGGTGCCGGCACCGGGCGCATCCTCTGGCGGCATATCTTGCCAAATATCATGCCGCCCATCATCGTGCTGTTCACGACGCGCGTCGGCGCGGTCATTCTCGCCGAATCCGGGTTGTCGTTCCTGGGGCTCGGCGTGCCGCCTCCGACGCCGACCTGGGGCGGATTGCTCTCCGGCAGCGGCCGCACCTTCATGTTCCAGGGACCGTGGCTCGCACTCGCGCCGGGCCTGTGCCTGACCATTGTCGTATACGCCACCAATGTGTTCGGGGATGCGTTGCGAGATCTGCTCGATCCGAGGATGCGCGGTTCGAGATGAGGCTGGCGATGATCAAAAAGTAAATCGGGGAGGTCAAGATGAGTATAGGACACAAATTGACGGGTGCTGCGCGTGCGCTCGCATTTGCCGGCGCGCTCGCGAGTGCAACGGCCATCGCCCAAGCGCAGGCGCCAGCGGAAAAGCCGCAATACGGCGGCACGTTGAACATCGGCATGGTTTACGTCACCTTGTCGCCGCTGTCGTGGGATCCGGCCGACATCGCGTGGAAGTTCGGCCAGGATACTGGGCTGATGTATGAACAATTGTTCGCCGGTGACCTGATGAAGTCGAAGCGCCGCGGTGGCGTCAACTCCTTCCAGCCCGACTCGTGGCTGGCGACCGACGCCATCCGTGGCGAACTGGCCGAGGCGTGGGAATGGAAAAGTGATCCGCTGCGCGTCGAGATCAAGCTGCGCAAGGGCGTGATGTTTCCCGACAAGCCCGGTGTGATGGCGGCGCGTGAACTGGTCGCCGAGGACGTGGTGCAAAGTTTCTACCGGCTGGAGAAAAGCCCCAAGAAGATCCCGGCGTACTACGACCATGTGGAGAAAGTCGCCGCCGCCGACCCACACACCGTCGTGTTCACCTTCAAGAACTTCAACGCCGAATGGGATTACCGCTTCGGCTGGGGCTATTATTCCGGCATCGTGCCGAAGGAAGTGGCGGACGCGGGCGCCGGCAACTGGAAAAACGCCAACGGCAGCGGCCCGTTCATGCTGTCGGACTATATTCAGGGCAACGCGGTGACGTTCGTCAAAAACAGCATCTACTGGGACAAAGAGATGATCGGTGGCGAGGCGTACAAGCTGCCGTTCGTCGACAAGATCGTCTATCGCACCATCAAGGACGAGGCGACGTTCTATGCCGCGCTACGCACCGCCAAGCTGGACGTGCTCGAGGCCGTGCGGTGGAGCGCCGTGGACGAACTGAAAAAAAGCGCGCCGCAACTGCAGTGGTCGCGCGCGTTGGATACCGGCGGCACCTTCCTCGCGATGCGCGTCGACACCAAGCCGTTCGATGACATTCGTGTGCGCCGCGCGCTCAACATGGCAGTCAACAAGCAGGAGATCGTGTCGTCGTTTTACAACGGCAACGCGGAACTGTTCGCCTACCCGATGCACCCCGATTACATCGGCTACTATGAACCGCTGGAGAAGATGTCGGACGCCGCGCGGGAACTGTTCACCTACAACCCCGAGAAAGCTAAGGCGCTGCTGAAAGAGGCCGGGCTCGAAAAGGGCTTCTCGTTCAAGGTCCAGGTCTGCTCGTGCTCGCCAGATCACATGGATCTGCTGCCGCTGGTGGCTGGTTATCTCGAACATGTCGGCGTCAAGCTTGAGATTCAGCCGATGGAATATGGTGCCTTCCTCTCGGCCATGACGACGAAGACCAATGCGGCCGGTTATTTCATGCGCAACGGCCACACCAACCCGACGACCTCGATCCGCAAGAGCTTCGTCACCAAACAAACCTGGAATCCTTCGCAATATTCCGATCCCGAGTACGACAAGAAAATGGCCGAGGTTTACACCGAGCGCGATGAAGGCAAGCGCCAGGACATGCTGAAGGGCATGACGCGCGAGATCATCGAGAAAGCGCCTTACATCTGGCTGCCGGTGCAATACGGCTACACTGCTTGGTGGCCGTGGGTGAAAAATTATGGCGGCGAACTGCGCGTTGGTTCCGAACGTCCCGGCCCGATCCACGCACGCATGTGGATCGACCAGGATCTCAAGAAGAAGCTCGGCTATTGACCCAAGCCGTGACCATCGAGTCGCCCACCGCAACCGAAGGCGCGACGGCCCGCATTGCGCCACAACCGCTGCTAAGTGTGCGCGGCCTGACGACCAGGTTCCGCACCGAGCGGGGTACCGTCGCGGCCGTCGATGACGTGTCGTTCGACGTGGCGGTGGGTGAAACTTTGGCCATCGTCGGGGAATCGGGTTCGGGCAAGAGCGTCACCGCGCTCTCAATCCTGCGCCTGATCCCCGATCCGCCCGGCCGCATCGAGCGTGGCCAGATCCTGTTCGGCGGGCAGGACCTGTTGAAACTGACGGACGCCGAGATGCGCGGCCTGCGTGGCAATCGCATCGCCATGATTTTCCAGGAGCCGATGAGTTCGCTCAATCCGGCGCTGACCGTCGGCATGCAGGTGGGCGAACCCATCAACCAGCATCGCCGCATGCCGTGGTCGGGCGCCTTGGCGAAGGCGCGCGAATTGCTCGGCGCCGTGCGGATGTCGGATGTCGAGGCGCGGGCGCGCGCCTACCCGCACCAATTCTCCGGCGGCATGCGCCAGCGCGCGATGATCGCCATGGCGTTGGCCTGCGAACCGCAACTCATCATCGCCGACGAGCCGACCACCGCGCTCGACGTCACCGTGCAGGCGCAAATCCTCGATCTGCTCAAGGATCTGGCACAAGGAGTCCATTCGGCGCTGATCCTCATCACCCATGATCTCGGCGTGGTGGCGCGTTACGCCGATCGGGTCGTAGTGATGTATGCCGGCCGCGTCGTCGAGTCCGCTCCGGCGCGCCAGCTCTATGCGCAGCCGCGACATCCTTATACGCGCGGGTTGATGGCGTCGGTGCCCCGTCTCGATGGCGACACCGGAAAACGGTTGGTGCCGATCGAGGGCCAGCCGCCCAACCTGGCGGCGCTGCCGGTGGGATGCGCGTTTGCTGCGCGCTGTCCCCAAGCCGTCGATGCCTGCCGCAGCGCGCGCCCGCCGTTGCGCGAGATCGGCCCGCAGCATCAGGTCGCCTGCATCCTGGAAAGTTGACCGAATGACTCAACCGCTCTTGCGCGTCGATAATCTGAAGGTGCATTTTCCGGTCTTCAAGGGTGCGGTGTTCCAACACGAAGTGGCGACGGTGCGCGCGGTGGATGGTGTCTCGTTCACGCTCGCCCGCGGCGAAACACTCGGCTTGGTCGGCGAGAGCGGTTGCGGTAAGTCAACCACTGGCCTCGCCGCCATTCGCATGCTGACGCCGACCAGCGGCCGCATCGAGTTCGAGGGGCAGGACATCTCCACACTCGATAAGACGCAGATGCAACCGCTGCGTCGGCGCATGCAGATGGTCTATCAAGACCCGTACGGATCGTTGAACCCGCGCATGAAGGTGCGCGACATCATCAGCGAGCCGCTGGAGGTGCATGGGCTCGCCGGCGAACGCCGCGCACGGGCCGAAAAGATTGCGCAGCTGATGCAGGCGGTGGGCCTGTTGCCCGATATGGCGGACCGCTATCCGCATGAGTTTTCGGGTGGCCAGCGTCAACGCATCGGCATCGCCCGCGCGCTCGCCCTCGAGCCGAGCCTGATCGTGTGCGACGAGCCGGTGTCGGCGCTCGACGTGTCGATCCAGGCGCAGGTGGTCAATGTGTTCGTCGATCTGCAACAGCGCCTGGGCTTGGCTTATTTGTTCATCGCCCATGATCTGGCGGTCGTGCGGCACGTCAGCAATCGCATCGCCGTGATGTATCTAGGCCGCATCGTCGAGATCGCACCGCGCGACGAGATTTACCGCACGCCGCTGCACCCCTACACGCAGGCGCTGCTGGCGGCCGTGCCCGTCGCCGATCCGGAAGTGGAGCGGGCACGCAAGCGCGTCACAATCAGTGGCGAGATTCCGAGCGCGATGAACCCGCCGTCTGGGTGCCGCTTCCACACGCGGTGCCCGCATGCTTTCGCGCGCTGCCGCACCGACGATCCGCCATTGGTCGGTATGGGGAGTGGTCGTGCCGCCGCGTGCCATTTGCATGCCGCCCCTTGAATACGCCGTCTACGTGCGTCAGCAGCGGCACAACTATGTGCTCGGCTACCTGGGGCGAGCTTACTTGGCTCGCGACGTCGCGACATTGAGGCGGTTGAGGTTGTACAGGAACTCCATCCCGCGTGGCGCGTCCGCGTGGTGCGTCGAGCGGCACCTCGCCTGCCGCGAAGGTGGACATACTCATGCTGCAGCAGATCGCGCAGTCCTGGCAGGGAGTTGCGTGATGTTGGGGCAAGATCTTGCGCCATACATAGACCTGCAGCATTCGCTGGGCTTCAAGTTCCGTATCCAACGCATTCTCCTCAGCGGCTTCGTCCGCTTTGCCGAGGCTCAGGGTGATCGGCACATCAAAACTGCGCGCGTACTCGTCTGGGCGGCGCGTGCGCCGTCACTGGAACAACGTCGCAATCGCCTCGTCACCGTACGGCGCTTCGCTCTCGCAATGCGCGCAGAGAATGCCCTTCACCAAGTTCCTCCGGCCGATGCGCTCGGCAACGCGGTTGTCAAAAGGCGTCCACCCTATATCTACTCGGCCGATGATGTCGCGAGGTTGATCCATGCTGCGGCACAACTCCAACCTTCGGGTGCGATGTACGCAACGCTGTTCGGCTTGCTTGGCGCGACGGGCATGCGGATCTCAGAGGCTTTGGCAGGCGACGCCGTCATTGTTGACTCAGATCGCTGTGGCAAGCGAGACGTTGCTTATGGGAGGCGCCGCATGACCGCGCTCGCCCCTTACCTGAGCACCTTCTTGCGCGAGCACTTACCAAAAGAACGTCGGGCAAGTCAGCACACCTGCGAGGCGTATGCGTCGAGCTTCCAGCTTCTGGTATGCTTTGCAGCCGATCGGTTCAAGATCAGGCCGTCCGCGCTTGATATCGAGCAATTTGACGTAAAACTGCTGTTAGCATTCCTTGAGTATATCGAGACGAAACGCGGCAACTCGGCACGAACGCGCAATGCCAAGCTTGCCGCGATCATCTCGTTCTTTCGGTTCCTTGAATACCGGCTGCCGTCATGCCCCGATCAATCACGACGCGTGCGCGCAATCCCGAAGAAGAAAACCGACCAGGCACTGATTGACTACCTGACGCGCGAGGAAATGTTGGAGGTTTTAAGCGCGCCGACTTCGCATACGGTATCTGGCGTGCGAGACCGTGCGATGCTGCACTTGGCATTCGTGGCCGGCCTACGCGTCTCGGAACTGGTCGGGTTGCGAGTGGACCAACTCGACGGCGAGACGCAGTCAACAATCCATATTATCGGAAAAGGGCGGCGAGAGCGTGTACTGCCCCTTTGGAAGGAAACGACAAAGGTATTGAAAGCTTGGCTGGCCGTGCGTCCGCCAAGCGATGCCGCAGAGTTGTTCTTAAAAGCAGTTGGCTGCGCTATGACTCGGTCTGGCTTTGAATACATCCTGGCCAAACACGTAGCCACGGCCACTCTCAAGCAACCTTCCATTGCCACAAAGAGAGTGTCTCCACACGTGTTGCGGCACACCTGCGCCATGCACACGCTAATCGCGACGCGGGATGTTCGAAAGGTCTCTCTCTGGCTGGGCCATACCAGCCTCCAAAGCACAGAGATCTATCTGCGTGCCGATCCGTCGGAAAAGTTGGAAGCGCTCGCGGCAGTGGCGCCGTCGATGCTTAAACCCGGCTGCTTCAAAGCACCAGACGAGCTTCTGGCCATGCTGAAAGACGTCGGACACAACTAAAATTATGTGGAGCGAACGCTGTGAAAAAGCTGCGGCAATATTGGATCGACTGCCGCAGACACTGCATAACTAGGCGCTCCGCATAACGACGCATGTCAGACACGCCGCACGCGACGTAAATCCGCGTCGCCGAAGGAAGCCCCATCATGAGCGGCGATCCAAGCTCGCGAGAATGGTGCGCAGCGCACTTGAAGCGTCGTCGTCGTCGACACGCAGCACGGTGCCGTCAGGCAACGCCAATTCGATGCGCCCACGCGCCGGTTCCGGTGATGCTTGATCAATTTTTGCATCGACTATAGCGCGACAATCTGGGCGAGGTGCGCCAGGCGAAGCTGGCGGGTTCCAGCCGGTGAAAGTCCGGCCCGGGTAAGGGGTAGCTCCCGCCCCAGGCCGTGTGAAAACCGGGTGCGCTGCTGCCGAACGGTCAATCGCTGAAGCCGCACTGGCTTGAACGGCATTTGTTCGTACACTTTGGCCGTAGGGCGGCTGGAGTCAACTCTCGATCAACCTCGGGGCATCCAGCACGACCTCGGCGGACCATACCGTTCGACGAGCGCCGGCACTCACGCCCGCATGGCTGCCACGAGGGCGGTAACGCCGACGATATTCATGACGCGCGTGAGATTGTAGCCGAGCACGTTCAACGCCATTTCGGTCGCGACTTTCGGCAGTGTCTTGCAGAGAAAGTGCGTCGCGCCCATGCGCATCTTCAGCGTGGCGAACGGATGCTCGACCGTCTCGCGGCGGACGCGCATGGCTTGCGGATTTTTGTCGAGACGCGTCTGCACGGATTCGACGACGTGCTCATGTTCCTAACTTTTGACGCGACGCTCTTTTCCTGTCGTGCACTGAGATTTGATCGGGCAGGTCGCGCATGCGCTCGTCCAATAACTCCGCATCTGCAGGCCATCTTCGTCAGCGGTATAGCGATACTTGAGCTTCTCACCGGCCGGGCAGCGATAGACATCATCATCAGGCAGATAAACAAAATCCTGCTTGCCGAAGCGACCTTTCGACTTGGCGCCTGAGGTCTGCGGCTTCGGGAGTGTCACGGCGACGCCGGCGTTCTCACAAGCCAGGATTTCCTCGCCCTTGAAGTAACCGCGATCGGCGACGACCTCCAAGTTATCGCTGTGCAGCGCAGCTTTCGCAGCCCCCGCCATACTGGCTAACTGTGAGCGATCGCTGCCGGAGTTGGTCACTTCGTGTGCGACGATCAGATGGTGTTCAGTATCCACAGCGCTTTGCACGTTGTAGGCGACCATACCGCTGCCGCGCCCACTCGTGGCCATTGAGCGGCAGTCGGGATCGGTCAGCGAGACCTGCTGATCGGGTGAGGCGAGCACCTGCTGTTCAATGGCCCTCAGCCGCTTCACATCCTCTTCGAGCTTGACCAGCTTTTCCTTCAGCCTCGTCTTGACTAGATCCACCGTCTCCGACGCATCTTCGCCAGCCGCCGCGCGGCGGTCAGCGGTGTCGAGCTGGCCTATGTAGCGGGCCACGCTTTCTTCGATCTGCTTGAGACGCCGCTCCAGTTTGCCCTTCGTGAAATTGTTGTCGCGGCTGTTGACCGCTTTGAACTTGCTGCCGTCGATGGCCACGCTGGCTTTCGCCAACAGGCCCATCTTGCGGCACAGCTCGACGAATTGCGCGCAGACCTTTTTGATCGCCGCGCCATTATCCTTCCGAAAGTCGGCGATGGTTTTGTGATCGGGTGCCAGCCGTGCTGTTAGCCACATCACTTCAAGATTGCGGCCCGCCTCGCGCTCAAGGCGCCGACTTGACTGCACGCGGTTGAGATAGCCGTAGATGTAGAGTTTGAGCAGCACCGCAGGATGGTAGCCGGGACGACCGGTCGCCAGCGGCAGGGCGCTGGAAAAGCCGAGGACCGCCAGATCGAGCGCATCGACAAACACGTCGACCGCGCGCACCGGGTTGTTCTCGTCCGCCCAGTCCTCCAGGCATTCCGGCAGCAACGTTGCCTGCCGGCGATCCATGCCCTCGACGAAACCCGCCATCCGCGCCCCCACCGATTCAGTGGGAAGATTCTAACATGATAGGTCGGAGTTTTCACACAAGCTGGCCCGGTAGCGAGTGTTGCGGCGTGGAAGGCGACGACCATGGCGAAGCGTACACAGCGATCATGTGGGGTGCGGGAGTGAGCCACGAAAGTGATAAGATTGCAGGGGCCGAGACGTTCTCATCCGTCGAAGGCAACACGTGCGGCGCCGCCAAGCAATGTGCTGTCGTCCTGCCGGGGTCTTGGGCCACATCACGCATGAAAGGAACGCGTCGGAACCTGGGAGATCTCATGTCCGACCGGATGGCGTCAGCCATGCCGGTCCGCGTCGGGAAGGCGAGGAGCCGTAGTCGATGATGAACGGGCATGAGAAGTCAGACTCTGGCTTAGTAGCTACGAAGCCGACGAACAAAGCCGGGCAACCGGTGGCGGAGTTGGCGGAGCCAAGGCCGGGAACCAAGGGGAACGCGGAACAGCAACGCATGCACCGGACACAGAGCCGGGATCGCATGTCCCAGTCGCTGAACCGCGTACGGAAAGCCGCAAGGCAGAGGAAGAAGGACCGCTTCACCGCGCTCTTCCACCATATCAATGTCGATACACTGCGGACTGCGTTCTACGCGCTCAAGCGCAAGGCCGCTCCCGGGGTGGATGGCATGACGTGGCAGGATTACGATGCAGACATCGAGTTTCGGCTCGGGGATCCGCACAATCGGGTCCAGCGGGGAGCGTACCGCCCGCAACCGTCTCGCCGGACGTATATACCCAAGGCGGACGGGAAGCAGCGGCCGCTGGCGATCGCAGCTCTAACAGACAAAATCGTCCAAGGGGCTACTGTCCTGGTGCTGCAAGCCATCTATGAAGGCGACTTCTGCGGTTTCTCATACGGGTTTCGGCCCGGACGAGGGCCGCACGATGGGTTGGATGCACTGTGCACAGCGATCGACAAACGGAAAGTGAACTGGATTGTTGACGCCGACATCCAAAATTTCTTTGGGCGGTCAGCCAGGAATGGCTGGTGCGCCTTCTGGAACATAGGATTGGCGACAATCGCATCACCCGCCTGATCCAGAAATGGTTGAAGGTGGGGATTCTCGAGGACGGGGTCGTGACCGTCGATGACAGGGGCACTGGCCAAGGCTCGGTAATCTCACCGCTCCTCGCCAATATCTACCTGCATTACGCTCTCGACTTGTGGGCCAAGCGCTGGCGACAGCGCGAGGCGACTGGCGACATGGTCATCGTGCGCTATGCCGATGATGTCGTCATGGGCTTCGAGCACGAGGCCGACGCTCGTCGTTTCCTCGACGCGATGCGAACGAGGCTTGAGGGGTTCATGCTGTCGCTCCATCCGGACAAGACTCGCCTTATTGAGTTTGGTCGCTTTGCGGCGGCCAGTCGCAAGAAGCGCGGGCTCGCAAGGCCGGAGACCTTCGACTTCCTGGGGCTCACGTTCATGTGCGGAAAGTCACGCCAAGGGCGCTTCCAACTTCAACGGAAGACCCGTGGCGACCGCATGCGAGCAAAGCTCCGGGACATCAAGGAGGAGTTGCGGCGGCGTATGCACTGGCCGATCTCCGAGCAGGGGAAGTGGCTGAGGCAAATCGTGGCCGGGCACTATGCCTACTTTGCGGTCCCAACAAATATCAGCGCTCACCGCGTTCCGATATCACGTGGTAGATCTCTGGCGGCAATCGCTCCGGCGGCGCAGCCAGAAAGATGATGCCACGTGGGAACGGATCACAAAGATCGCCAACGAGTAACTTCCAAGCCCTCGTATCCTTCACCCGTGGCCAAGTGTGCGCTTCGCCGTCAAACACCCAAGGTAGGAGCCGCGTGCGGGAAAGCCGCCTGCGTGGATCTGTGCGAGGGGCGGTCAGCAATGACCGTCCCTACCGCGATAACGGCGCGTCAATCTGGATGCGACGAGGCGGCCGAGCGCTTTGATGATCGGCGCTGGCCGCGACAATGGCAAGCGCTTTGATTGACGCGCCGCGACAATCAGCTTTCGGTGGGTTCGGTTTTCTTGATTGTCGCGTGTGTCGCCGGGCGGCCGCGGCCGCGTTTTCGATCGAGGGCTTCGCGCCGCCGGTAACTTTCAACATTCATTTCCAGGATCGTCGCGTGGTGCACGAGGCGATCGATGGCGGCGAGCGTCAGCGCCTGATCGGCGAAGATCTTGCCCCAGTCACCGAACGGCTGGTTAGCCGTGATCAACATCGAACGCCGCTCGTAACGCGCGGCGATCAACTCGAACAGCACGCTGGTCTCGGCCTGGTCTTTGGTGACGTAGGCGATGTCGTCGAGGATCGGCAGGTCGTAGCGGTCGAGCTTGGCGATGGCGGCCTCCAGCGCCAGTTCGCGCTGTGCGATCTGGAGCCGTTGCACGAGGTCGGTCGTGCGGGCGAACAGCACCCGCCGCCCGTTCTCGATCAGCGCGAGGCCGAGCGCCGCCGATAGATGGCTCTTGCCGCCGCCGGGCGGGCCGAACAGTAGGATGTTGGCGCCCTTCGCCAACCACGCGTCGCCCGCCGCCAGCGCAATCACCTGCGCCTTGGAGATCATCGGCACGCTCTCGAAGTCGAACGTGGCGATCGAATTGCCGGCCGGAAGCCGCGCTTCGGCGAGATGGCGTTCGATACGCCGGCGGCCACGATCGGCCACTTCGTGTTCGGCAAGGGCTGCGAGGAAGCGGGCCGCCGGCCAACCCTCTTTGTCGGATTGTTCGGCGAGTTTGGCCCACATCAGCTTGACGCCGGGCAGGCGCAACTCACCGAGCAGCAGCTCGACGCGTGCGGTGTCGATAGTGGCTTTGCTCGTCATGCCGCGACCTCCAAGCTGGAGGAGGACTGCGGGACAGCGTAGACGGCCGCGAGCTCGTTATAGACCGTGAGGTCTACCAGCCGCACCTCGACCGTGGGCATCGTCCCTGGCGCTGGCCCGAACTACTCGCGCAATGGCGCCATATCCGGCAGGCGGCCGGTATCGAGATCGGCATCGATCACCTGAGCCAACTCCGCCTCGCAGGCGCGATCGTGCGCCAGCGCCAACAGCTCGACGGTGACCTTGCACGCACGCCTGTCGCCGACTTCGGCGCGCAACGCCTCGAAGGCCCGGGCGTAAGCCGGGCGTGGGAACAGCTGGTCGCGATAGACCAGATTGAGCAACGCCATCGGCTTCTTTCGCAGCGCGTGGATGAGATGGCGATAATCGACGACGTGGCCACCCTTGTCGGGCGATGGTTGCCGGCCGCGCCGCAAGTTCATCATCGGTGTCGAGCCGAGGAAGCAGTCCAAGCGGTCGTCGTACAGATGGACGCGCAGGCAATGGCCGATCAGGCGCGACGGCGCCGTGTAGAACACGCGGCGCAGCGTGAAGCCGCCGCTTGACGTGACCGTGACCGTCTTCTCCTCGAAGTCGGCGGTACGCCGTTTTGGCAACGGCGCTAACGCGGCTCGTTCCAACTCGACCCGCTTGCGGTTGTTGGCGTTCTGGCGGCCGACGATCTCGTCGACGAAGCGGCGGTAGGCGTCGAGCGTATCGAAGTCGCGGCTGCCGCGCAGCAACAGCGCGTCCTCCAGCGCTTTCTTCAAATGGCCATGCGGGCTCTCGATCGAGCCGTTCTCGTGCGCGACGCCGGGGTTGTTGCGCGTCGGCGTCATTGCGTAGTGGCGCATGAGCCCCTGGTAGCGTTGCGTCAGGTCCTCCTGGTCATCGGCGTCCAGATTGCGGAAGGCGGCAGACAGGCTGTCGCTGCGGTGCTCCTGTGGCACGCCGCCGAGCGCCCACACGGCATTCTGCAAGTCCTCCGCGAGCGCCACAAAGCTCTCGCCGCCGAGCACGACGTGGGCATGCGCGAAGCCGGAGAACGCCAACCGGAAGTGATAGAGCCGGTGCTCAAGTACGACGCCGGCGATCAAGATCCCGAGCACGCTGGTATCGGTGAAGTCGGACAGGCCGAGGCGGCCGGGCGGATGCTCCTGCCGGAACATGACCTCCTGCTCCGGCCCAACCAGCGCCCGCCACATGCGGATGCGCCGCTCCAGCGTGCGGCGGATATTGGGACCGATCTCGGGATGGCGCCGGCGGATCTCGGCCAGGATCGCGATAACGCGCAATCCCGGCGCCGATTTGAGGATCGGCACGATCTCGGCGTCCCAGACATCGGCCAGCGGATCGGGCCGCCGCCGTCCGCGCGGGGTCTTCTTTTGCGAGGGCAGCCGCGGATCGCACTCGATCCGGTAGCCGGTGGCCGTCCAGAAGCCGGCCTTGGCGGCGGCAGCAGCGGTGTCGTGGGTGTGTCGGGTACTCATGTACAGCCTCATCTGGTGGTCGGTGATTTGGAGGCCGGGCAATGTCTGATCCCTCAATTCTGAAACGAATCAGAAGCTTACCCGGTCGCTCACGACCGCCAGACGGGTTCCGAAAAATCCGCCGCTGGGGGTGGACTGCCGTCGGTCGGGCTACGCCCTCCCTCCGTCAGCCCACCCCCGGCGCATTCTCATCCTGATTGACGCTGCCGTCTCACCTTGATTGTCGCGCGGCACTTCTTTATTAGATGCTGGCATCAATGATTGGGGCGGTGTCTCGCCGGTCACCATCGACCACGTCAATCCTGAAGCGCCCTGGCCTGAAATCGCTGCCCTCGAAA
>JANXWC010000135.1 GCA_025351355.1 Hyphomicrobiaceae bacterium | reverse complement strand
CCAACGATGCACCGAAGCCGTTCCGTTGGACCAAGACCGCCGACGATATCCTCGCCAGCATTCAACGATTCTGCCTCAGAACGCTCGACGCCAGCCCATATAACCGCTTACTTCAACGAACTTCGGAATCAGGACACTAGGCAATCGTAGCGTTTCACAACTCGACAAATGCCTTGATCGTGCCGTTCGAAAGCGATTGTCCAGACGGTCAGCGAACCGTTTCGAGGCCTTGTCATCGAGCCCGTCGCCGTCATTCGTCTGCCAGTGTTCGCAAGCCGAGTAAATTTCCGTTGCAAGCGTGACACAGAAATTGGCGAGTGGCCGACATCCCCAAACGCTGCGGCGGAAATAGTTGCCCACTTCCGATATCGGCTTTCTTCCAGAAACGTCAATTCCCATTGTTATTATCCATCTTATTGTGAGGCTGCGGAATTGCCGCATCGATGCCTGTTGCAAAGCCGAGCCGGAGAAGCCGGCGGTTCAAACGCGGCCGAAGGACCCGCAAAGCGGCGCGGAGTTGCAGTCGCTTGCGACGAAGCGAGCAGCGTTGAACGGGCCGCGCGGGTCGGCGCAATCGGGCATCTGCAGGGGCGGTAATTCGTCAGGGTCGCGGTTGAAAGGTCGGACATCACAAAGGCGCGCATCCAGCCTTATCGAAGCCGGACTGGCGGCGACAATCGGTGCGAAAGATTGGCGCGTTAAATTTCCCTCAAGGCCGGATGCGGTATTGGCCGCGAGGCGCGGTGAGACGGTCAATGCTTTTTGTCGCGCGTGGCAAAGATTTGCGTCGCCAAGGATTGCGATGCTCGCACTGACCCGGAGTGGCGCGCTCATCGTCGCGCCGGAGAGGCTTTCGGTTTTCGCATTCCTTTATAAGGCTTCATGGCTGACGTCAGAAGCGTTCGGACCTAACGACGGCGACGTCAGATAGGGTCACAAATCCGATCTGCTTCTTGACGACCGCGAACACCTCATCGAGCACCGCATCGGCCTTGCCGGCATCGACAATGCAAATGATGGCGGCCATCTGTCCGACATCGCTGACCTGCCCGCCTGCGGACCAGGCACCTGTCTGTCCCCGTCCGGCGACAACAGGTAAGACGGAATAGCCGGAGACGCCGGCCTTGTCGAAGCGCTCTGTGATACGCCGGAGCAGGGGCATCTCGATAATGATGTCGATGCGTTTCTTGGGGTGCGTCTGCATGGGTGTCTCCTTCCGTTTAATGGGCTGCTTTTGCGAGGGTGTTTGCGACCGAAATGTAGAGCGGTATGCCGAGCAGTAAGTTGAATGGGAATGTTACACCGAGTGACATGGTGAGCGGGATGGCGGGATTGGCTTCTGGCAACGCGAGGCGCAGGGCGGCCGGCACCGCGATGTAGGACGCGGAGGCGGCGAGAGTCATGAGCACCGCGGTGCCGCCGGCCGAGAGGCCGATCAGCAGCGACAGCGCCGCTGCGACGGCTGCGCCCATCAACGGCATCACGATTGCGAAAATGCCGAGGCTTGTGGTGAGATATTTGCGGCCATGTTGAAGCCCCCTGCCCGCAACGAGCCCCATATCGAGCAAGAAAATGCAGAGAAAACCCGGAAACAGGTCGACAAGGAACGGCTTCACGGTCGTAAGACCTTTTTGCCCCGTGATCATGCCAACGAGGAAGGCGCCGAGCAGTATCACGACGGAGCCGTTCAGCATCACCTCACGCCAGACACTGTGCCCGGTCTCTGATGCTGACAAATCCCGATACGGCCGCGCGAGATTGAGCGCTGACATGATGGCCGGCGTTTCCATCGCGGCGGCAACAGCGACCATGTAACCTTCAAAGGGCAATGTCAGCTGATTGAGTGCGCCCGTGACGGCTGCGAAGGTCACGGCCGAGATCGAGCCATAGTGGCCGGCAACAGCTGCAGCATCGACTGGGTTAAGGCGGCTTGTTCGTTTCAGGATCACAAAGGCCAAAAGCGGGATCGAGAACGACATCGCGACGCCAGCCGCAAGGCTGCCGAGAAGCTGCGTCGTAATGCCATGATGGGCGACTTCAGCGCCGCCGCGGAAGCCGATCGACATCAGCAGATAGAGCGACAGCAGCTTGGCCACGGGCTCGGGAACCGTGAGGTCTGATTTCGCGAAGGCGGCGAACAAGCCGACAACGAAGAACAGCACCATCGGCGAGATGAGATTTTGCAGGGCAAGATCGGTCAGTGTCATGCGGTTCCCCCATGGCAAAGAAACGGCGCCGCAGCGGGTTGCTACGACGCCGGCCGACATGACGAGCTACTGCTTGTGTCAGCGAAAGTGCCACCAATTTAGCGAATGCTGTACCATTGTAAAATTGATCGCATAAAGCTCTATCATTGAGATAATTGATGGTATAATATGGCGTAATGCCGAAGACACTCGCCAATCTCGACATCGATCTTGTCCGCACCTTCGCGACCATCGCGCGGCTTGGCAGCTTCACGCAGGCGGCCGCGCGGTTGGGGCGTCAGCAGTCGACGATCTCGCAACAGATTGCGCGGCTCGAAGCTGCCGTCGATACGAAACTTCTGGAACGCTCACCACGTTCGGTGCGGCTCACGACGGAAGGCAAGGTCTTCCTCGATTTTGCGCAGAAGATGCTCGACCTCAACGACGAGGCGGTTACCCGTTTCAGGGAGCCGATGATGACGGGCGTGGTGCGCCTCGGCACGCCGGAGGATTTTGCGACACGTCATTTGCCGGATGTGTTGGCGCGGTTTGCGCAGGCCTATCCGTCTGTTGCGCTGGAGGTCACCTGCGATCTGACGCTGAACTTGCACGATCGGTTTCGCAAAAGTGATTTCGACCTCGTACTTGTGAAGCAGGAGCCGTCCGTTAAATCCGGGGGCATCCGCGTGTGGCGCGAGCCGCTCGTCTGGGTTTCGGGCAATAGGGATTTCCTCGACCACGAAGGACCCGTTCCGCTCGTGGTGTCGCCAACTCCCTGTGTGTATCGCAAGCGCGCGACGACGGCGCTCGATAAAGCAAAGCAGCCCTGGCGGATTTCATACACATGTGGGGCATTGTCCGGCACGTTGGCAGCTGTCAAAGCTGGCCTGGGGCTCGCGGTGCTGCCAAAAGACATGGTGCCAAGTGGGCTACACGTGCTCGATGGCAAGCGGCTGCCGGATCTCAAGGACACCGAGATCGCCCTGCTCCAAGCCAAGGAGCTGTCGCTGCCAGCCTTACGGCTCAAAGAGCATATTGTCCGGTCGTTGGGTTAGCAGACCACTTACGGAGGGTTCTACTTCTGCGCGAAGTCGTCCTGAGTTCGGGCAATCTCGCTTCCAACACAATGACAATCGCCGACGGCTTGGTATCGCCGAAGTCCAAGTTCCTGATC
This sequence comes from Hyphomicrobiaceae bacterium, assembly GCA_025351355.1. Lineage (GTDB taxonomy): Bacteria > Pseudomonadota > Alphaproteobacteria > Rhizobiales > Hyphomicrobiaceae > JABFRJ01. The sequence goes on along the minus strand of JANXWC010000135.1, from coordinate 6,484 downwards.
GTTCTTCGCAAGTTCGTCGCGAGTAGCGCGGCGGTTTTAACAGGGATTGGCGAACGCATTCTGATCTCCGAAGGGGCCACCAGTTCCTGCGTCACGAGAACAGTTATCTCTGGCTGCCACGCAACGGCTTCTCCCATCTGGCACCTATCTATATCTACGGCGGCAAAGTCGCCGTGCACTCCGGCACACTGCGCCGGCAAACCATCATCATCGATGCCAAACCGTTGGCGCAACATCTGCGCACGCTATTGGGTGTGTCGTATACGGGTGCCGATACGCCCCGGGGAAAGGACCGCACAATGACCTACTTACTCCGGCCGCGCGCCGTTTGGCCAAATGGACCTTCGTGCTTCTGCTAGTGTGATGATTTGTAAATTCGTCGGATTGTGCGGCTGGCACCGGAACGAATTTACAAATCTGAACCACACTAGAACCATTGATTTTTCTAGTGTCCTGATCGATCGCACAGTTCGCAAACAGCAGCCGGATAGTCGGACGAACTTCGCGATCTGGACACTAGCAGTGCTCGTACTGGCCGTGATCATCGCGAGAGCCGTCGCTGGTCCCCTCGTGCCCTAACAGCGCGTCACATTGTGAGGCTTTATTGGGTCCGAACTTAGGTACGCATCGCTCGACGCAGATCGACCAAGCCACTGAAATACATTGAAAATACAGGATAAAAATTAGTTGGTTGGGGAACTAGGATTCGAACCTAGACAGGCAGAGTCAGAGTCCGGTGGACCGTGTTTCCATATCACCCCATACCAACACAAGTGCCATTGAAATTGTTATATTTTCTCATTTACATCGAACATTTCAGACCATACAATACCCCTTCTACGCGCCCGATTGGAGTGCCTAGAAAGTGCCTAATAAAATCCGCTTCACTGATATTGCGGTCCGCGCAATCAAGCCGACCGAGAGACAAACAACGTTCTGGGATGAAGCGTTGCCAGCGTTTGGCGTTCGCGTTGGACGACGTTCAAAAACATTTCTTGTGGTGCGTGATGGTGGCCACCGCGTGAAGATCGGCCGCTACCCGGCGATGTCATTGCAGGACGCCCGCAAGGAAGCGAAGCGTGTCCTTGCACTTGCTGAAACGCCCCGCCCTCCCTCCCCTACCGTCGCCAAATCGGTGGCATTGTTTTTGGAAAGCCGTACGCAGCAAAATCGTGCCTCCAGCAAGTCCGAGACCGAGCGTCTGCTCAAACGTCATCTGCTACCGGAGCTCGGCAACAAACCTCTCGCCGATGTTACGACCGATCACCTCCATGCGATCATCGACGCTTTGATTGCAACACCAAGTACGGCGAACCACGCCACCACGGCGATGAAAACATTTTTCAATTGGGCGGTTGCTCGTCGACACATCAAACACTCGCCGCTCACTGGTGTTCCGCTTCCAGCAAAGCCCGGCAAACGCGATCGCGTGTTGAGCGATGCAGAACTCGTCAGCGTGTACCGCGCTGCGCTGAACATGGGCCACCCCTTCGGGTTCATAATTTTATTTTGCATTCACACCGGCATGCGGCGCGGTGAAGTTGCCGCGCTCAAGTTTAGCTATTTCACACCGGAGTGCATCACGCTACCGGCGGAAGCGACGAAGAACGGACAGCAACATTTCATCCCAAATCTTTTGCAAGACAATCTACAATACATTCCTCGAACGTCCGAACTCCTGTTCCCTTCTGAAGTCGGCACGCCCTTCTCAAATTGGGGCAAAGAAAAAAAGAAGCTGGACGATCTCTGTGGTGTGTCCGACTGGGTCATCCACGATCTGCGACGTACGTTCTCAACCAAGATGGCGGAATGGCAGCTCGCACCACCGCACATCATCGAACGCATTCTCAATCATGTCACTGGAACGATGTCGCCGCTGTCACGCATTTACAATCGAGCAACATACCTTGTGGAGATGCGAGGCGCATTGGAGTTGTACGAAAAAAAGCTCGCGCAGTTGCTGGCGACGTAATCAATATTCACGAACTGCGACCTTTGTCGCATCATATCCAATCATGTCATCGCGCGACGCAACACTTACGAACGTCGACCGACACTGTCATGCATGCATCGACATGTTCGCGTATGTGCGCACACTGTCTCGCGGTCCTCTTGCCTCACAGACTTGCCTTACAGGCCCGGGTGACTTGCCTTCCTGTGAGGCAAGTCACCAACCGAATTCCCTCTCGCCATATCGACCATGTCGCGCCACTTCACCCCCACCGTCCGAGGTCATGCAGCGCGACCCATTACTCTGTTCCGGTCTTTCCGTTTTCAACTCCATCATGATGCCGGACTGACGCCCCTCGCCGTGACGCCGACACACAAGGTGCGGTTACGGTCGAGGGGATAAACGTCAAAGGAACATTGCCGGTGATGGTACACTGCGGGTATGGATGACACGTCCGGCCTCGACCTGCCGCACCAGGACAATGACCAACTGCGTCACACACTGACCGTGCATGATGTTGCTGAACAACTCAGCATCGCAGGAGTTCCGCGTTCCGAACGACAGATCAAGCGATATTGCGAAAGCGGATTTCTCGACGCGAAAAAAGTTCCTGGTCCGAGTGGAGATCAATGGTTCGTCACTCATGCAGGACTGCCAAGATTGATCGGCGATTTGCAGCAATGGCAAATGCAACGTGCGGGACAGAGCGAGACGCGGCCGACCACGACCGTGAATGTCATTCCAACAATTTCCAACGTTGAAGGCACGGACATGCCCGGCACCGGCCGGCCATTGCAGGCCACGTCCACTCCAGAAAATATATCTAGTCCGGATGGACACGAGGCGGTCACGACCGGCTACGTCACTCAACTAGAAAAGCGTATCGACGAAAAGGACGACGTTATCGGATTGCTCAAGGGACAACTTCTCGCCAAGGACCAACAGATCACCGATCTCTCAACACGCTTCGGGAACTTATCCGATCGCTTTGCCGACACGCAAAAATTATTGGGCGCCATGCAACGCATGTTCGCGCCGCTTCTCGGGCAAGGTGATCCTTACTCGACGACCGACAATGCAACTGAAATGCGTGCGCAATCCCCACAAAGGGGAGAGACCGAATCAACAACCACATAACCGTATTACAATTCACTTATGGATCACATCGGTGCGCAACTAAAAAATATCGAGCGCAACATGGAGTTCAAAGGAGCTGACCCGGTCTCTCGCGAGGGCTTCGTTCAAGTGCCCGTGTTCATCATGCGAAATCCAAATCTCTCTTTTGGCGCGAAGACGGTCTATGCACTTTTCATAAGCTATGGTTGGAACAACGATTTTTGTTTTCCCGGCCAAGATACCTTGGCGAAGCATGCAGGTACGACGAGGGTTCGTATCACACAACTGATCTCCGAACTCCAGAAGGCAGGCCTCATCGAAGTCAGGCGCCGCGGTCAAGGAAAAACCAATTTCTATACAATCAATTTCCGTGTAAAAAATGCCAAGGTCGTACGCCCAGAAGTAAACAGGCTTACTTCTAGAAGTAAGCCTGGAGACATCAAGATGTAAGCAGATTTACATCACTCTATATAAGAATATGCATTGAAGAATATATATATAAAAATACGGAGATAGGGAATACGTTTATAAAAATGAATTCAAAATTCAAATGCACTAGTAAAAAAACGAGGTCTTGACTTTCAAGGTGTTCATGTTGTGCTATGTGCATGTTCCAGATTGACCGTGCGCTACTTTCGAAACTACCGCAGGGGTACATATGCCCGTACAAACACGGTATGTCGGGGCGAAACTCGATAACGTACTGAAATTAAATATATTCGTGATATATCATCGCGCGCGACTTCGGTTGTTTTCCATTCCTCTTCTTCCTTTCTCGAACCGACGTGTAGCATCCAACGCCGATGTCGCCACAAGGCTCCTCGGCCGTTATCCGGTCGCTGACCGGCACTTTCAATGGCACGATATAGCGTACCCCCGGAAGTGCCGTTTGGTCTTCGCCATACTGCACCAAGCCGCACCATACGCATCACTGAGCCGGTCGCAACGCACCATGACTGTATTTGTTTTCTTGCCTCGCTTACTTCTTCGACATTTGTAGATCGGCGCGACGGTCGACGCTGCAATGAACGCGAAGCGCATGTGTCCGATATCTCGGTCACGGACAGCAACAATTCTGTGCGCGAGCTACCCCGGGGAATGGGGGGAGTTACATGATAACCCCCAGCAAAACACCCCCCAGTGTGACGAAACGACGGCTCAATTCGAAGTGATTTCTCAAGTCCCGCTCTGTCGGGCGTCCCGCCCGACAAAATGGCTTTTCCACACCACCCCAAACAGATTCGCAGAGTTCCAACACACCACGTTCCCAACCAAGCCATTTTGTCGGCCGGGGCGCTTTTGGATATCGGCAATCAGTGGCAACTTTACCCAATCTGCATCAGTCCCACCAATCCCCTCCGACAGAGCGGGTGCGAGATATGACTGGATATGAATTGAAACACTGAGTAAGTGGCGAGCCTTCAATGCATTTGCGCCGAGAGGTGTGGACGAGGCGCACTTGTCCCCAGGGCTCGCCTCCTTTTTTCCATCTCGTATATATAATTTGGTGACTAGGCCGCGCTCAGCGGCCGGCATCCGCCACCGGCAGGCTGTCCACACACAACATGCCTTGCCGCATCCTGCAGTGCGCAGGATGCTCCCGGCTCGGGTGCCGACCCATGACCACGGATAATCCACTCATACTCGGTACCGCAACAATCGGCATGACGCTCGATGCGCCGGTTGCATTGTCGGTCGAAGATCGTCGTCGCCATCTGCACGTCATCGGCAAAACCGGCACCGGCAAGTCGACATTGCTTCTGTCACTCATGCTGCAAGACCTTGCCGCCGGTCGCGGCTTTGCACTCCTCGATCCGCACGGCGACCTTGCCGAGGCCGTGATTGATGCCGTGCCGCCCGAACGCACCAACGATATCTTGTATCTGAATCCTGCCGACCTGGAATTTCCAGTCGCGTTCAACCCCTTCGACAATGTGCCGCCAGATGGACGAGCGCTTCTGACCGCGCACCTGGTTGCCGCCTTCAAGCATCTCTGGGCCGAGAGCTGGGGACCACGGCTCGAACATATCTTGCGCAATTCAATTGCGCTCCTCGCCGATGCGCCGGGATCCACATTGCTCGGAATTTCCAAGTTGTTGGTTGATGAGCAATATCGCGCACGACTGCTCACGACCTGCAGCAATCCGGTGGTGCGGTATTTCTGGACGAAGGAAATTGTTGAGTGGGGCAACGGATTTACCGCTGAAGCATTCTCGCCCGTGCAGAACAAAATCGGTGCGCTCCTCTCGCCACCAATCCTGCGCAACATCATCGGCCAATCAAAGAGCACCATCAACTTGCCGGAAATTATGAACCACCGCCGAATCCTGGTTGCCAACCTTTCAAAATCCACGCTTGGTGAAGGTCCGGCGCACTTGTTAGGCGCATTTCTCGCGACCGCCTTTGCACAAGCCGCCGAAGCGCGTGCAAAGATTCCCGAACACGACCGCGTCGACTTCGCGTTGTACGCTGATGAGTTTCAGAACTTCGCAACGGACAGCTTTGCACTCATTTTGTCGGAGGCGCGCAAGTGGCGGCTGTCACTGTGTCTCGCGCATCAATTCCTCGGTCAGTTGCCGCCGCAGTTGCGGCAGGCGGTGCTCGGAAATGTTGGATCGCTCATTGCATTTCGCATTGGTGCGGAGGATGCAGAAAAGATCGCGGCCGAACTCGGCATCGAAAGCGCAAGTGCGCTCACCGAACTCGCCAACTTCACGGCGTGGGCAAAAGTGATGCACAGCGGCAATCCGCTGGAAGTCCGGCGCATTGATACCGAAGTACCGGATTTCGCAACACACGGCCGTGCGCACGCGATCGTCGCGAGAACACGTGCGCGACATGCACGATCGCGAGGGATCGTTGAGGGGAAAATAAACCGGTTCATCGCACCCGATTGACGTTCTGATATGCGACGTTCGCTTGGTGACAATGCAGAAGAAATCGAAAGACGTCGGGCACGCTTCAGACGATCAGTATCGCCGACCATTCGCCTCACACACGACGATATCGCGATCGTCCGTCACCTCGGCTACCACCGATTTTTGCGTTCGACGCACATCGTGCAGCTGTTCCCCAAGCGATCGCCGCGCAAATTGTGCGAGCGTTTGTGTGAGCTGTATCACGCGGGATACCTCGACCGACCGCGTGCGCAGATCAATTATTTTTCAAGTAGCGGCAGCGCACCATTCATCTATGCGCTCGGCAATCCCGGTGCAGAACTGTTTTCCAAATTCACTCACGCACCGGTGCCGGTAAATGATTGGACGGACAAGAACCGAGATGCGAAGCGGCCGTACATCGAGCACGCGTTGTTGCTCGCGGATGTCATGATTGGTCTTGAAGTGGTCTGCCGTGATCGCAATGATATTGCACACATCGATGCTGGGACGTTGCTTGAACACATTGCAACGCGCCCGC
>JANXWC010000084.1 GCA_025351355.1 Hyphomicrobiaceae bacterium | reverse complement strand
GATCGAGCCGCAGCGGCTCGTCGAAGGGCTCGAATTGCTGCCCGCGCTGATCGCGCGTTACGGACGCGACGTTACTGCCATGGAGCTAGCTGACATTGTCGATGTCGAGCCGAAGCAACTGCTCGAATTTGGCAGGGCGGGGAGTGCTGCACTGGCGGACGTACTTGGACGCATCGCTTTCGGGCCGTTGCCGCGCTCGGAAGTCGACGCCATTCTGCCGGAACTCGCCGCGCGCCGGGGGCTTCGGACGGCGGTAGTGCCGACGGCGCCAGCGATCGATGGCGCAACCAGTGTCGATCTCGATGGCCGCCGGGCGCGGCTGGTTCTGAAGGTACAGCGGCTGGCGTTTCAGACAGGGGATCTGCTGACGGTGACGGCGCGGAGCAATGCAAACTGCTATCTGACGGTGGTGACGGTCGATGCCCGCGGGCGCGGCACGGTGCTGTTCCCGAACGAGTTCGAACCCAACAATTTCATCGAAGCGGGACGTGAAATCCATGTGCCCGGCGAGAAAGCGCCGTATCAGTTCCGCCTGCGCGACAAAGGTCAGGAAACGTTGATCGGCGTGTGCGCGGCGACGTCGAAGAGCGTCGACGGCATCCATCACGACTTCGAGAAACAGCGCTTCACCGAGCTCGGCGACTATCGCGCCTTCCTCAATCGCAACTGGGGCAATCGGGAGCCCGTCGAAGCGAAGTCGAAATCGAAAGTGCCCGTTACCGAGGCTGGCAACAAGCCCGACGTCCAGGCCCGCACCGCAATCCGGATATTGATTGAATGAAAAAGGGCGTGCAATCCGTCGTCCTTACTCTTCTGGCTGATAATTTTTAGTCTAAGTCTGGTGGCAGTCATCGCAGTGTTTTCTCAGCGACGACGCCTTTCAAAAACTATTTGGACAGAAATTCCAGGACCAAATGGAACCGGGAAGTCGGTGATGTAAATCCCGGACCAAGATTACCGCCAAAGGATAGTCAACGTTGATGTAAAATCAGAAACTTGCTTGGGCGGCCGCCTTCGCGGAGGTGACGATAGTTGGCGGGCTGGTCGGTTAGAATTTTTGTTCGCCGGATCACGCGTGCGACAAGCCCTTGGCGATGTCTTCGGTCATCTTCTTGGCATCGCCGAGCACCATCACGGTGTTGTCGCGATAGAACACGGCGTTGTCGATGCCGGCATAACCTGACGCGAGGCTGCGCTTATTGAACAACACCGTTCCCGCTTTCCAGACCTGCAGCACGGGCATGCCGAAAATGGGCGACGTTTTATCTTCCTCGGCGGCCGGATTTACGACGTCGTTGGCGCCGATCACGTAGACCACGTCGGCTTGCGAGAATTCCGAATTGATATCCTCGAGTTCGAACACTTCGTCGTACGGCACGTTGGCTTCGGCGAGCAGCACGTTCATGTGACCGGGCATGCGACCGGCGACGGGATGGATGGCGTACTTCACTTCCACGCCAGCCTTTTTGAGGTTGTCGGCCATCTCGCGCAGCGCATGCTGGGCTTGCGCGACGGCCATGCCGTAGCCGGGCACAATGATCACCTTCGACGCATTCTTGAGCAGGAAGGCTGCGTCTTCGGCGGAGCCGAGCTTAACCGGCTTCTGTTCGCCTTTCTCGCCTGTTGCGGCGGCGACTTCACCGCCGAAGCCGCCGGCGATGACGGAAATAAACGAGCGGTTCATGCCCTTGCACATGATGTACGACAGGATCGCACCCGAGGAGCCGACGAGTGCGCCGGTGATGATCAGCGCGATATTGCCGAGCGTAAAACCGATGCCGGCAGCGGCCCAGCCCGAGTAGGAGTTCAGCATCGAGATCACGACCGGCATGTCGGCGCCGCCAATCGGCACGATGATGAGGACGCCGAACACGAATGCGGCAAGTGCGATCAACCAGAACGCCCAAGCCGAGCCGCCGGATTGCGCGAACCAGTAGACCAGCAGAATGATCGACGCCGCCAGCGCGATGTTCACCAGATGCCGCATCGGCAACAGGATCGGTTTGCCGGACATGCGGCCGGATAATTTCAAGAACGCAATGACTGAGCCGGTGAAGGTGATGGCGCCGATGGCGACGCCTAAAGCCATTTCAACGGCGCTGGCGCCCTTGATGCCCAATTCGGGCTTGAGGGGGTTTTGCAGAATGCCGAAAGCTTCGGGTGCATAAAGCGCGCCGGCCGCGACGAACACGGCGGCCATGCCGACGAGGCTGTGGAAGGCGGCGACCAGTTCCGGCATCATCGTCATCGGGATGGTGCGTGCCGTGTACGCGCCAATGCCGCCGCCGATGGCGAGTGCGGCGATGATCAACGTCCAGGTCAGGGCGCCATCGACGTCACCGAGTTGGCTCAGCGTGGTAATAATAGCGATGGTCATGCCGACCATGCCGAACAGGTTACCCTGTCGCGACGTAACGGGGCTCGACAATCCGCGCAGCGCCATGATGAACAGCACACCGGAGACGAGATAGAGCAGGGCGGCGAGATTGGCTGACATGGGGGGCGCTCAATGGTGGGTGGAGTGGATTGGGTTATCTGATAGAGCGCTGCTAGCGTTCCGTGTCTGACGCTTGGTATCCACCACCGTCATTCCCGCGAAGGCGGGACCCCAAGCAGCTCTCAGAAATGATTCTGATACTTGCTTGAGTGGCCGCCTGCGCGGCCATGACGAAAGTAGCAATCATCTGTTTGATCCAGAATACTAAGGTGTCGGGGCAGGGCTTGAAAGATCATCGAACGGCCAGAGCAGACCGAGTGAGAATGAAATCGCCGTGAACGGCTCGGCACGCACTTCGTCGGCGTCGAACCACGTGCCGTCGAGTTGCCAGTGCCCGGCGACCAGCGTGAAGGCTTCCAGACAGCGCACGCGCGGATCGAGATGCCATAAGTGGCGGACACCGAATTCGGCATAGATGCGTCGCTTCTCGCCACGATCATGTTTTTCGGTCGATGGCGACAGCGTTTCAAGGACCCAATCAGGCGCCACCTCGATGAAGGCTTTAGACACTGCAGCCGATGGCAAGCGCTCTCGCTTCCAGCCAGCAAGATCGGGTACGACGACGTGGGGGCCCAGGTGCAGTTCGGGTTCGTCCGCAAAAACCCACCCGCCCGGGCCATTGGTTCCAAATTGGAAGGGCCCACCTATGACTGCGCTCGCAGCAAACGTGGCAGTGCCATGCCGCGGTACCGGGCGTGGATGTGTGACCAGCGCACCATCGAGGATCTCCGCCACCAGATGCGGCGGCACGGCCTCCAGATCGGCATAGGTAGCGGGTGTTGGCCGTTGAGCGAGCGCGGTCGTCATGGCTGACTAATCCGGGAAAAGCGAAAAGCACCAAGTCGTATTCGAAGTTGCGATCGGGTTCACTTCTTGGCTTCTTTTTTCTTGTACATCGCCAGCATGCGTTGGGTGACAAGGAAGCCGCCGAAGATGTTTACTGCGGCCATGGCGACGGCGAGGAAACCGAAGAACTTCGCCAGATAACTGCCCGACGAAATCGCGGCGACGCCGACGGCCAGCAAGGCGCCGACGACGATGACGGACGAAATCGCATTCGTGACGCTCATCAGCGGCGTGTGCAGTGCCGGCGTCACCGACCAGACCACGAAGTAGCCGACGAAGATGGCGATCACGAACACCATGAACTCGTAGACCACGGGCGCAATGCCGTCGCCGCCGGCGGCGTGCGCGGGAAGCGCCGTTGCCAGCAGTGCCAGCGCCAGAGCCGCCAAGTGCTTGTGCAGCAGGGTCATGTCAGGCGCCCTTTTCGGTCGAGGAGGTAACAACGGGGGATGCAGCGGTCGGCGGCGCCGGTGGCAGCGGCTGCGGGTTGAGGCTGGCATGGACGACTTTGCCGTCCTTCGCCACTAACGTACCCTTGATGATCTCGTCGTCCCAGTTGATGCCGAAGACCTTGGTCTTCTTGTCGAACATGGTGTCCAGGAAGGCGAGCAGGTTCTTGGCATAAAGGTTTGAGGCGTTGACGGCGATCTCGCCGGGCAGGTTGGTCGGGCCGGCGATGGACACACCGTTGTGGTCGGTGACTTTGTCGGGTTGGGTGAGTTCACAGTTGCCGCCGCGTTCGGCGGCGAGGTCGACGATGACGGCCCCGGCCTTCATGCCTTCGACCATGGCAGTGGTGATCAGGCGCGGCGCCGGGCGGCCAGGGATCAGCGCAGTGGTGATGACAATGTCCTGGGTCTTGAGATGTGCTGTGATCAGTTCGGCCTGCTTGGCCTGATAGGCTGCACTCATCGGCTTGGCGTAGCCGGCAGCCGTTTGCGCTTGCTTGAATTCCTCGTCCTCGACGGCAATGAACTTGGCGCCCAATGACGCCACCTGTTCTTTGGCGGCGGGTCGAACGTCGGTGGCGGTCACGACTGCGCCGAGGCGGCGCGCGGTGGCGATCGCCTGCAGGCCTGCCACGCCTGCGCCCATGACGAACACTCGGGCGGCCGGCACGGTGCCCGCTGCCGTCATCATCATCGGCATGGCTTGTTCGAACATCGCCGCAGCATCGATAACGGCTTTGTAACCGGCAAGGTTGGCCTGCGACGACAGCACGTCCATCGACTGCGCGCGGGAGATGCGCGGCATGAACTCCATGGAGAAGATGTTGACGCCGCTCATAGCGAGTGCATCGAGGTCGGCGCGGTCGTCATGCGGGTTGATCATGGCCGCCAGCAATGCGCCGGGCTTCAAGGCCTTGGCTTCGTCGGGCGAAGGGCGTCGGACCTTCAGTAGAATATCTGCGCCCTCCAATGTCGCCGCGGCCGTCGGCATGATGTCGGCACCGGCGGCTGCCAAGGCAGCGTCGGAGAAACGAGACCGATTGCCGGCGCCGCTTTCGACGCGGACAGTACAACCGAGCGCCTTGTACTTCTTGACTGTATCGGGGGAGATGGCGACGCGGGGCTCAGGCTGGCTTTCGGCAGTGACGGCGATGATCGTCATGGGCGACCTCGAATGCCCCGCGGACGGGGAGTGTACGGGATTTCATAGCAGAGTGGGTGACGAATTTTCGAGGAAAATCCGTGCAGTCCGTAAGCTATCGCAGATTAAGACTTTGGTGCCCGATGGCAATGGCCGACAAAAAACGAGCCGCACAAGTTGCGCGGCAAGCCATCAGGTACTGGCGAAAGGGCTCAGACCAAGGTGACTAGCATGCCAACGAGCAATAGTCCGATCAGGACGGTCAGCACGATGGCGCCGCGCAGGAAACCTTTGTACGTCCGAATATGCTCGGGATAGTTCATCGCCGGGTGGCCGTTGGTGGTGTCGATGGTCATGGGGCCTCACGAGGGTGGGAAAGACTGCGTAAAATTTGCTCGTGTGTGTCGTAGCGCAGGGGCCGGGGCGCTTCAAGATACGGTTTGCGGTTGGCCAAAGGTTATATTGGCGTGATTGATATGGCTTTTGAATAGAGAAAATTCAGACGATGACGGGGGTCAGCGCTTGTTCTGTCGCACCGAAGGCTCGCCGATAGCGGGCGATTTCGGCAGGTGGGCCTATGGCTTTCAAGGGGTTGTCGGATAATTTCACGGCCGGCCGGCCGTTGGCTGACAGCACCTTGCAGACGATCGAGAACGGATCGAGGCGACCGTCGGGACCGAGCCCGCGGAAATCGTTGGTCAGCAGCGTGCCCCAGCCGAAGCCTGTGCGGATGCGGCCATTGAAGTGTGTATTGAGCCGCTCGATCTCGTCGACATCCAGGCCGTCAGAGAAAATGGCCAGTTTGGTGCGCGGGTCCTGGCCGCGGCTTTTCCACCAGGCGATGGCCTGGTCGCCGCCTGCAATGGGATCGCCACTATCGACGCGGATGCCGGTCCATTGCGCGACCCAATCGGGCGCGGCGGCGAGGAAACCTTCACTGCCGAAAGTGTCGGGCAGGATAATGCGCAGGTTGCCCTCGTAATCTTCCTGCCAATCGGCGAGCACACGATAGGGCGCGCTCATCAACTCCTGCGGCGTATCAGCAAGTGCGGCATAGACCATCGGCAACTCGTGCGCGTTGGTGCCGACGGCTTCCACTTCGCGCCGCATCGCGATGAGGCAATTGGATGTGCCGAGGAATGATGATCCCAATCCCTCGATCATGGCCTGGACGCACCAGTCCTGCCACAAAAAGCCGTGCCGCCGTCGCGCTCCGAAGTCGGCAATTGCCAGATGGGGCAGCAGTTTCAGCCGCTGGATCTTTTCCCAGACGCGCGTCATGGCGCGGGCGTAGAGGACCTGCAGTTCGAATTTGCCGAGGCCGCGCAGCACGGCGCGGCTGTGCAGTTCCATAATGACGGCCAGGGCCGGGATTTCCCACATGGTGGTTTCCAGCCATGGGCCTTCGAACACCAGCTCATACTGGTCGCCGACGCGTTCCAGCGTGTAGTCCGGGAAGCGGAAGCCCTCGAGCCACTGAATGAATTCCGGCGCGAACATTTGCCGCTTGCCGTAGAACATGTTGCCGCGCAGCCAGGTGCTCTCGCCGCGGCTCAGCGACAATGACCGGATGTGATCGAGCTGTTCCTTCAACTCGCCGATATCGATCAAGCGCGCGAGTGGCACCCGCGTCGACCGGTTGATGATGCCGAAGGTGACGCGATCGGTGGCGTGGCGGCGAAAAATTGTCTGCGCCATCAGCAGCTTGTAGAAATCGGTATCGAGCACCGACCGCACGATCGGATCGATCTTCCAAGTATGGTTGTAAACGCGTGCGGCGAGATCGGTCATGGCGCTCGAAAGGTTCAAGTCTGATGGGCAGCGCGGTACGCACAGCATTGCCGCTGCGGCCGGTCCGCGCAACCCGAAAAACCCCCCCGGCATTTGTAGGCCGAGGGCCGATTGGTTGAGCGCGTCGTCAAAGCTTGGGTGGCGGCGGCAAATCCATGCCAGGCAAGGCGGCACCGCTTTTGAGGGTGGGCGCGTCGCTTGATGGCGCTGCACTTGCCGGTGCCGGGGTGCTTCCAAGTGATGGCGGTGGCGAGAGGATTGGCGGCGGCGGTATGCCGCCAGCAGGCGATCCCGGCGCGCCACCAAGTGCGGGTGGCGGCGGCAAGCTCAACCCACCCGGAATTCCGGGCAAGCCTGGAATTCCGCTGCTCGGAATGGTGATCTGGATCTTCGACGTATCCATCACCGGCGCGACAGCCTTGTAGTGCATCACCATCTGCGGGAAGGCGATGACCAGTCCGACCATGATGCACTGGATGATCACGAACGGGATGGCGCCGTAGTAGATCTGCCCGGTGGTCACGCCGTCTGTCAGCTTGCCGGTCACCTTGTCCTTGTAGGGGTTAACCGGCGCGACCGAGCGCAAGTAGAACAGCGCAAAGCCGAACGGCGGATGCATGAACGAGGTCTGCATGTTCACGCCCAACATCACCCCGAGCCAGATCAGGTCGATTCCCAGCGTGGTGGCAGGCGCGACCAGCAGCGGAATTACGATGAAGGCCAATTCGAAGAAGTCGAGGAAGAACGCCAGGAAGAAGATCATCACGTTGACGAACACCAGGAAGCCGATCTGCCCGCCGGGCAGCGACGTTAACAGATGCTCAACCCAAAGATGGCCGTTCACGCCGTAGAACGTCAGCGAAAAGATGCGCGCGCCCACGAGAATGAACACGACGAACGAACTTAATTTCGCGGTCGCTTCCACCGCCGATTTCAGCAGCGCGTAGTTGAAGCGATTGGGGTTACGGTCCAGCCAGCGCTTGAAGATGGCCAGCAGGATCGAGCCTGCTGCACCCATCGCGCCGCCTTCCGTCGGCGTCGCGACGCCGATGAAGATGGTGCCGAGCACAAGGAAGATGAGGAACAATGGCGGCACCATTACGAAGGTGACCTGCTGCGCCAGATGCGACAGGAAACGCAGGCCGGTGACCTTGGCCAGCACCCAGTTCACGCACGCCGCGGCGAACGCGACGATGATGCCGACGCCCATGCACAGCACGACGAAATCGGCACCCTTGTATTCGGCGATGCCTTTGGCGGCATTCTTCGCATTCAGCGAGAACATCGCTTCGACGCCGACAACAGCCGATACCAGCGCCAGCGCCAACAACGTTGCGAGGCCGCGCTCGTCCCGCCCGCGCATCAGGAATGTCAGCCCGGTTTTCGCGAAATAGACCACGAACGCCAGCGGAATGGCCGCCGAAAGCTTGTCGCCGAACCCGCCACCCGAGAAACTCTTCAGGAACGCCGGTAGTGCAGAGTACGCAAAATAGGCTGCCATGATGCAAACAGCGAGACCGCCCAGGCGTGCCAGGAAGGTTTCCATAGCGCTGCCCGGTGTTTCCTTGAAGGCGACGTCGGCGGCGGGCAGGCCCGGCGCATATTCCGGTTTGAACGTTGCAACGATGAAGATGTAAACGGCATAAAGGATGGCTAGCACGATGCCCGGAATGAAGGCGGCTTCGTACATGTCACCGACAGATTTGCCGAGCTGGTCGGCCATCACGATCAGCACCAACGACGGGGGGATAATCTGTGCCAGGGTGCCGGACGCGGCGATCACGCCGGCCGCAACGCGACGGTCGTAGCCGTAGCGCATCATGATCGGCAGCGAGATCAGGCCCATCGAAATCACCGAAGCCGCCACCACGCCGGTGGTGGCGGCAAGCAAGGCGCCGACGAACACGACGGCATAGGCGAGGCCGCCGCGAATGGTGCCGAACAACTGTCCGATCGTGTCGAGCAGGTCTTCGGCCATGCCCGATCGTTCGAGCACCAATCCCATAAGTGTAAAGAATGGAATGGCTAGTAGCGTATCATTGGCCATCACCCCGAATATGCGTTCAGGAAGCGATCGCAACAGGGGCCAGGACAACGATATCGCACCGCCAGACAGTGGCGCCAGTTCGACGCCGACGATGAAATACATCAGTCCGCAGGCGCCGAGCGAAAAGGCGACGGGGTAGCCGAGCAGCAGGAATACGATCAGCGAGGCGAACATGATCGGCGCCATGTTCTGGGCGATCCAGGCGGCCATGATGGAAACTCCAAGCGAATTGAGTAAGGCGCAGAAGGCGCCGAAAATGGCAAACGACGGGGGTTGGGGGTAGTGATCAGTTCGGCCGACCGGCCATTTGTTCTGCCTGTGCGCGCGTTTTTGCGTCGGCCTCGGCGGCGAGTGCTTCGCGCAGCCGCGCGGCTTCCGCCTCAGCCGATTCGAGATGGCCGCCACCCGACACGTCCGCGAGTTCTCCGCGCATGATCGCCACGCGCTTGATCAGTTCCGAGAGACCCTGGATGAACAGCAGTGTGAAGCACAGCGGCACGAACAGTTTCGACGGATACTGCGGCAGGCCGCCGGCGTTGTTGGACTGCTCGTTCTGCATCAGCGAGCGCCAGAAGAACGGCCAACCCGTCCACATCATCACCAGACCGATCGGGATGAGAAAGAACACATGCCCGATGACGTCGATCCAGTTGCGCGCACTTTTCGGCAGCAGACTGGAAACCACATCGATGCGGATGTGTTCGTTAGAGAGTAGAGTCCAGGGCGAGCAAAGCAGGAAGACCGCGCCGAACAGGATCCATTGCAGCTCCAGCCAGACGTTCGATGACGTCCCAATCACCTTGCGGATAATGGCATTGATCGCACTGATCAGCACAGCCAGGAAAATCGCCCAGGCGATATTCCTGCCGAGCCAGGTATTCATGGCGTCGATGCCGCGGCTGAATTTCAATAATCCACCCATCGATTTGTCCCCTCCCAGAGACCGAATTGCCAGAGCATGATCGATCTTAGGTGAATCGCAATCATGCTCTTGCTCTTTGACTTGTCGCGCGATTTTTCACGATAACCGCGTCACACTTGTCCGATCGCGCTTTAGTGCGTTGGCCGACCCGCGACCGGGTCCGTGGACTTCCCGCCACGTTGCCAAATTGTTTTAGCCCCGACTGGCAACGACTTCCAGCGTCCTCAAAGCCACACTAGCCCTTTTGTTTATCGCATTTTCTCCACCAAATCGGCATCCACTTTGGTGGCAAATGCGTTAGCGATATTCGTCGCACGAGCAGATGTCGCGGATGGAAAACTGGCAGCGGGGTCGGAATGAATGATAAGGCTGGGGCGACCCGATTTTCCAGGAGCCTTGGATGACTATCACTGCGGAACAAGTACTTGCCCAATTGAAGCGGGTGAAGGGGCCTGATCTGGAGAGCAATATCGTCGATCTCGGGCTGGTTTCCGAGGTGGTGATCCGCGCGGGCCGGGCGTCGTTTGCCATTACCGTTCCGGCGTCGCGGGCGGCCGAATTGGAGCCGCTGCGGGAAGCCGCCGAAAAGGTCGTGCGCGATATGCCCGGTATCGAGGGCGCCATCGCAGTCTTGACCGCCGACGCGGCCAAGGGCGGTGCAGTGCGGTCAGGCGCTCAAGTACCTGAAAGTGCCCGCGTGATGGCCGCACGGGCCACGGTCGGCGCTGGCGGTCATGCCCATGCTCACGGCCATGATCACAGTCAACGCCCCGCGCCGGCCGGAGCCAATCCTGCCGCCGCCGGGGCTGGCGGACGCAGCCTTACGAAGGTTGCCGGCATCAAACATTTGATTGCCGTTGCGTCCGGCAAGGGCGGCGTCGGCAAGTCAACGACCGCTGTCAATCTGGCGCTGGGCTTCCAGGCCATCGGGCTCAAGGTCGGCATACTCGACGCCGACATCTACGGTCCTTCACAACCGCGCCTGCTGGGGTTGACCGGACGGCCGCAGACCACGGCCGACAAGAAGCTGCGCCCGATGGAGGCCTATGGCCTGAAGGTCATGTCCATGGGATTCCTCGTCGACGAGGGCACACCGATCATCTGGCGCGGACCGATGGTGGTTTCGGCGCTGACGCAGATGCTGCGCGAAGTGGCTTGGGGCACTGCCGGAAATGAGCTTGATGTGCTGGTGATCGACATGCCGCCGGGCACTGGTGACATCCAATTGTCGATGGCGCAGCAGGTGCCGCTGGCCGGTGCAATCATCGTGTCAACGCCGCAGGATCTGGCGCTGATCGATGCGCGCAAAGGCCTGAACATGTTTCGCAAAGTCGATGTCCCCGTGCTGGGGATCGTTGAAAACATGAGCTTCTTCGTGTGCACCAAATGCGGCGAACGGCATGAAATTTTTGGCCATGGTGGCGCCGAGATCGAAGCTGACAAGCTGAAAGTCCCGTTTCTGGGGGCGGTGCCGCTGCATATCGACATTCGGCTTCGATCCGATGCGGGGCAGCCGATTACGGCGAGCGAGCCCGAGGGAATCCACGCACAGATCTATCGCGAGATCGCGGCGAAGGCTTGGGCCGAACTTGAACTGAGCCAGGGCCGACGCGTGCCCGAGCCCAAATTGGCGACCGAAGATGCGGGCACTGACTTAGGCGTCACTTTTGAAGGCAGGCCGTCGTTTCGCCTGTCGGCGGAAATGCTGCGCGTGATGAGCCCGTCTGCCGAGGTGCAGGGACACTCGGCAGCGCAACGTGTCACTGTCGGCCGGAAGAAGGACGTGAAGATCAGAGAGTTGCAGCCGGTCGGCAACTATGCCGTCCGCATCGTCTTCGACGACGGGCATAATACCGGGCTCTACACTTGGAATTACCTGGTGTTATTGCACGAAGAACGAGATGAGCGCTGGGCTGCCTATCTCGCGGAGTTGACGGCCAAGGGTGTGAGCCGTGGCTGACGGCGCGATCGCTAGAGTCGTTCCGATTTTAGTGGAATCGGGGACGACCCTAGGAGCCTGTCCAGATAGGCTCCTAGGTCTTTGTTTTGTCGCGCGATTTATCGGATAACCGCGTCACACTTATCCGATCGCGCTAGATCAGGCGGCGGGACGGCCAAGCATTTTTTGCAACATGCCGACGATGATGGTCATCACGCCGCCGCCGGCGCCGCCGCCAAGGATTTGTCCAAGCAACGCCGCGCCATCGGGATCAACGGCGCCGGAAGGCATCGGCATACCCAACAGGTTGCCGAGGATGAGGCTGCCGACACCACCGCCGACCAGGCCAGCCAGGGAATTACCGACCGAGCCGAGGTTGAAGTTTTTCAAGATGCCGCCGACGAGATTGCCGCCCGCAGCGCCGCTGAAGAACGGCAAGAGTAACGAGATCAGGTCCATTGAGCCCACCTTGAAAATTTTGCTTCGGCGTCGTCTTAGTCCGGATGCTGGTTATGGCATATTGGCAAGCGCTGCCAAGCCGCCAGTTCAGCCACTCGGCACCGTTGTCGGCCATTTTGGCCGGCAAGGTTAATTGGGTCCGCCGCTACCGTTGTGTGAGTGAAGCCGAAAATCAGCCGCGGGCCATGCCGTGATATTCGGCATTGGGACGCATATCCGTCGCCGCCGCGAGCCGATTGGACATGTTGTAGAAGGCCGCCGTCGCAGCGATGTCCCAGATATCGCGATCACTAAATCCTACAGATCTCAAAGCCGCGCGATCGGCTTCGACGATCTTTGCCGGTTGTTCGGTCAGCTTGACTGCGAAATCCAGCATGGCCATCTGCTTTTCCGACAAGTCGGCCGCGCGAAAGTTCTGTACCATCAGTTCGCCCATCACCGGGTCTTTGGATCGCTGGCGGACCGCCGCACCGTGCGCGGTGAGGCAGTAGTGACAATGGTTTATCGCGCTGACGACGACTGCGATCATTTCCCGTTCGAGCTTGGAGATGCCGCTGTCAGCGAGCATGAGATCATCGACCATATCGATGAATGCCTGCAGTTTTACCGGATCGAAGGCGTACGCCTTGAGCACGTTCGGCACGAACCCCAGCTTCTCCTGGCACTTGTCGAAATAGGCTTGCAGAGCGGGTGTGAGTTTCGTCTTGGCGGCGATCGTGAGTGCGGTTGGCTGCTGCTGTTTGGTCATGGCCTATGATCCTTTCTCGTGATCATTCCTTGGCGGCATCCGCTTGCAGTGCAAGTCAGCTTTTCAGATCTCGATTTCCCCATCGCTGACGCGGACAGCCTGGCCACCGATGCGCACGGTCTCGAGTTTCCCCTGTTTTACCATCATGGATAGCTCGATAAAGCTGGGCCGCCCCATCTCGAAACCCTGCTCGATGATCTTTTTGTTCAGTCCGTCGCGTGGGCTGTCGAAGCGAACCGTCACGGCTGCGAAGGCGGCGGCCGCCGAGCCCGTTGCCGGATCTTCGGTGATGCCCATATTGGGTGCAAACATACGCGCGTGAAAGTGCGAACTCGCGTGCACTGTCTCGCGGCAATAAAGATAAGGGGCATGAGTGGTGCCGAATGCAGCGGTCCAGTGCGCCATGTGGATGCTGGCCTTGGCCATGGCGGCAAGCGTCTGCACCGGCACAAAAACAAACGGCAATCCGGCAGAATAGGCGCATGGGCGATGGTTTTCGAGGCCGATCTCACTCGGGATGAGGCCGAGGGCTGCCGCCAAAAGATCGACGGGCGGCACGCCCGCGGTAGGCTCAGGCAGCTTAGGCGCATCGAATTCGGCATGCGCTGCGGCGCCCGGCTTTTGCCGCACCCCGACGCGCACGGTGCCGATATTTTCCTCGAGCACGATCAGCGCGTCGCGCTCGCCGTTGGTTTCAGGTGACCGGAGTTCGGCCAGCAGCGCCGCGACGCCGACCGTCGGGTGACCGGCAAAAGGCACCTCGCCGCCGGGAGTGAAAATGCGAACGCGGGCGGTGTGTGCCGGTTTGGCCGTAGCCATCACGAACACGGTTTCGCTGAGATTGAATTCGCGTGTTATGCGCAGCATAGCTGGCATGTCCAACGCATCCGCGTCGAGCACGACGGCAAGCGGATTGCCGCTGTAACGCTCGGCGGTGAACACATCGAGAGTATGAAATTTCAGCCGCATCGGTCACAATCCCCGCTCGCTCGTCAGTTGCGCCGGACCATGCCGCAAACCTTACAATAAACCAAGGATAACAATGCTCGCGCTCAGGGGATGACGGATCACCGGGTAGCTGAACTCAAGGCGCTTCGGCGGCGACCATAGTGATCAACCGATCCTATAGACCCACTTGTGCGGATCCGGCGCTTTGCCATGTTGAATGTCGACAAGCTTTTGCTTGAGCCGCGACGTAATCTGGCCGGGTCCGCCGGCGCCAATCTTGAACTCGCCGTCAGGGCTTGCCACGCGACCGATTGGTGTGACCACGGCGGCGGTCCCGCAAGCGAACGCCTCCGTCAGGCGCCCACTGTTGGCATCCGCTCGCCATTGATCGATGGCATACGGTTCTTCGCGCACCGTCAATCCCTCTGAGCGCGCGAGGGTGATCAAGCTGTCGCGCGTGATGCCCGGCAAGATCGTGCCCGACAGCGGAGGCGTTTGCAGCGTGCCATCGTTGAACACCAGGAATACGTTCATGCCGCCAAGCTCCTCGAGCCAGCGATGCTCGACAGCGTCCAGAAACACCACTTGATCGCAACCGTGCTTGGTGGCTTCGGCCTGGGCGACGAGGCTCGACGCGTAGTTGCCACCACACTTGGCGGCGCCGGTGCCGCCGGGAGCGGCCCGCGTATAATGCTGCGAAACCCAGATCGAAACGGCGGGCGCGCCGCCTTTAAAATAGCCGCCCACGGGCGATAGAATGACCAGATAAAGATATTCCGACGCTGGTTTGACGCCGAGAAACACTTCGTTGGCGAACATGAACGGACGAATATACAGCGAACCGCCGTCGACGGTCGGAAACCAGTCGCGGTCGATGTTGACGAGTTCGCGGATCGAAGAAATGAAGATCTCGGACGGAAGTTCCGGCATCGCCAAGCGTTTGGCCGATTGTTGGAAGCGGCGGGCGTTAGCGTCGGGCCGGAACATCGCCAGGCTGCCGTCGCCAAGGCGATAGGCTTTCAAGCCCTCGAAAATTTCCTGCGCGTAGTGCAGCACCGCCGAGGCCGGATCCAGCAGCAATGGTTTGCGCGCGGTAATCTCAGCGCTGTGCCAGCCTTTGCCTTCAGTATAGCGGACGACGGCCATGTGGTCGGTGAATACTCGGCCGAAGCCAGGATCGGTGAGCAATTTGGTGCGCTCAGGTACGCCTAGTGGTTCGGCGTGACGACGCACCGCAAACGAAACCGCTGTCGACTGGTTTTCGGTGCGATCTGTCATGATCCCCATCCCAGAATGGTCAAAAAGTTTAATTGATTTGGCGCCCGATCACGCTCATCGCTCATCACGTTCGAGCGTATCGATGGCGCAAACGGCGACTGACAGGTAAAGACTTGCCAGAACTTACTATCTGCGCAAGATATGTCAACATGGCTGACATAATTTTTCAGGATCGTCGCCGGCAGCGACGCGTCACCGATATTGGTCCGTCGGTGCGGCCAACCGGGACGACCGACGGCGCCGTCGGTTCGGTCGGCGCAACGGACAATCAGCAGAGCCTGCTGGCGCTCGTCGAACTGCTGTTTTTCGCCTATCGAGATTTTACCGGTGAAGCCGACGCCGCGCTGGCCGCGTACGGGCTCGGCCGTGCACATCACCGCGTCATTCATTTTGTCAATCGGTGTCCAGGCATCAGGGTGGCCGCCCTGCTGGAGCTGCTGAAGATTACCAAGCAGAGCCTAGGCCGCGTTTTGCGCAAACTGCTGGCAGATCAGTGGCTCGAGCAGGCGCCTGGCCCTGAGGATCGACGCGAGCGGCTGCTGACGCTGACGCCGGCAGGGCGCGAATTGGCCGTTAAACTCGCAGCCTTACAGACGGTGCGGATCGATCGCGCATTGCAAGAGATCACGGCTTCGAACGGTTGTGAAGCGCGCGATCATGTGCACAAATTTCTTTTGGCCATGATTGCGCGCGAGGAACGTGCGGCCGTCGCGGCAATCGTCAATCCCGGCTCTGTCATGCAGCCACGGACAGAAGAGGCCGGCGAGAACCGGGGAAGGCAATGACGACCATGCCGATCGTAGCGCACAAGGCCGAGCAACTCGCTGACAATGCTCCGCACATTCTTGTTGTCGACGATGATTTCCGTATTCGCGATCTGTTGTCGCGTTACCTTCAGGAAAATGGTTTCCGCGTGACGCCCACAGCGGATGCCGCCGCGGCACGGGCAGCAATGCGCGGTCTCACTTTCGATCTGATCATTCTTGATGTGATGATGCCCGGCGAGAGTGGTATCTCGCTGGCGCGTGATCTGAAGAATTGCTCGACCGTACCGATCTGCATGCTGACTGCGCGCGCCGAATCAGGCGACCGGATCGAAGGCCTTGAAATTGGCGTGGAAGATTATGTCACGAAGCCTTTCGAGCCGCGTGAACTTCTGTTGCGACTGAAAAATATCCTCCGCCGCGGGACCGTGCCGTCGACACCGCGTGATGAAGTGAAGATGGGGGATTTCACGTTTTCAATCGGTCGCGGCGAACTTAACAGGGGGGCAGAATCGATCAAGCTGACTGAGCGCGAGCGCGATCTGCTCCGGCAATTTGCACAGCGCCCCGGATTGCCCGTGGCACGCCATGAACTGGCGCCTGATGAATCGACCGGCAGCGAACGTGCCATCGACGTGCAAATCAATCGGCTGCGGCGCAAAATTGAAACCGATCCGTCAAACCCGGTGTACCTGCAAACGGTACGCGGCAAGGGTTACATTCTCTATACCGATTGAGGCGTGCCATCGCGATCGACGACCAACGACTGCCGAGTTCGACACCGTCCCCGCTGGCCAGCGTGTTGGCTGCGCTGTGGCGTGTCGTGCTGACAGCTTGGGGTCGCACGAAACGGTTGTCTGAGCCGTTCAATCAACTATTGCTACAGGTTCTTCCAAAAGGCCTTTATGCGCGCGCGCTGCTGATCATTCTCGTCCCCATCGTGCTCTTGCAAAGCGTGCTGGCGTTCGTTTTTCTTGAGCGGCATTGGAACCAAGTGACACGGCGCCTTTCTGAGGCCACAGCACGAGACATCGCCGCGGTCGTCGAACTTTACGAAACGACTGAGTTCGCCAACGACGAAAGCCGCCTTGTCGACTTTGCCCAGAACAAGTTGGCGCTCACCTCCCTGCAAGTATTGCCGCCGGGTGACTTACCCTCGAAAGAGCCGCGTCCATTCCTGGGG
Organism: Hyphomicrobiaceae bacterium; assembly: GCA_025351355.1. Taxonomy (GTDB): domain Bacteria; phylum Pseudomonadota; class Alphaproteobacteria; order Rhizobiales; family Hyphomicrobiaceae; genus JABFRJ01. The sequence goes on along the minus strand of JANXWC010000084.1, from coordinate 3,129 downwards.
CTGCTTGATCGGGCTCTGTCGGAGGAGATCCGCAATCAGGTCAAGCGGGACGCCTGGATCGATACCGTCGGCCAATCGAGCCAAGTCGAAATTCGGATCAAGTTGGACAAGGCGACGTTGCGCTTTGTCGCTCCGCGCGGACAAATCTACGCCTCCAACAGCCACATCTTTCTGGTTTGGATGGTCGGCACTTCGCTGGTGCTCGTGTCGGCGGCAGTGGTTTTGCTGCGCAATCAGATCCGACCGATTTTAAGACTGGCGGAAGCTGCCGACAGTTTTGGCAAGGGGCGCGGCTTTCCGGAGTATTTCAAGCCACGCGGCGCGCGTGAAGTGCGGCAGGCGGCCTTAGCATTTGTCGAGATGCGCGATCGCATTACCCAGCACGTCGAGCAACGCACGACAATGCTGGCCGGCGTGAGCCATGACCTCAGGACCGTCTTGACCCGGTTCAAGCTGGAACTTGCCCTGCTGGGCGACGCACCGGAAGTGGTGGCGTTAAAGGCCGATGTGAATGAAATGCAGCACATGCTGGAAGATTATCTGGCGTTTGCCAGGGGTGACGGTGGCGAAAGTGCTGCGGTGACGAATGTGCGTGAATTGCTGGAAGAGATCCACGAGGACGCGTTGCACTACGGTCCCGATATCGTTCTGGAAGATGTCCGCCGCCGCCGCGATCTGATGGTGCCGCTGAAACGGCAGGCACTTAAGCGGGCGATCTTGAACCTGGTGTCGAACGCCGCGCGATTTGGCGACATGGTAGTGTTGCGGGCCTCGGCAGATCGGGCATGGCTTTCGATCGACGTAGAGGACGATGGACCGGGCATCCCGGCGACGGAACGCGTTAACGTCTTCCGTGCGTTCTACCGCCTCGATCACGCCCGCAATCAGGACAAAGGCAACACCGGACTAGGGCTCGCCATTGCGCGCGACATCGCGCGTAGCCATGGCGGAGATATACTGCTGGAGGAGAGCCGTCTCGGCGGGCTCAAAGCAACAATTCGGCTGCCGGTCTAAACCAGAAAAAGATCGACCGTTTTAAATTGGCACAGTCGATAATAAAATATTCGTCAGGTTGTTTTCAATCGTTACCGAAATTTACTGTATTAGGCAGATGAAGTCGACGGACATTCTATTTTATATTACTAATGTCTCAAGCTTAGCGAACAGCGCTCGAGTAAAGATTGGGACAAACGTCATGCTTGCTGCAAACGGATCGAAGCCAATTCGCCACAGCTTGTGGGCCGGCGTCGGTATGACGCTCTGCTTCTTGGGAGCTTCGGTCATGCTCATTTCAGGTCTCGCGCAAGCGCCTGAAAAGATTGCACCCCGCGGGCATGTCGTGGCATCCGGATTAACGACTGATCGTTAACGGATCAATCCAAATCAACAAAACCGGACCTTAATAAAACATTGACAAAATCGACATTTTTCGATTAACGTGTTCTTAAGACTACAGCGCACTGCGGCCTCCGTTCCTCTCCCAGGACGGGGGCCGGGCTGTTTCTAGGGCACTGCGGATCTCAGATGTGCCGCCTGGATGTCGTCGAACATCCAGGCGCCGCGATGCTCAGGCCCGAGGACCGAAGTTCATGGAAAATCCGTGCTCGGTTTCCAACACCTTGATTGCCTTCGCGACATCGGCCGCCGGCAATTCAACGAACGGCGGCCTGAGTTTGGCCCAGCCGGGGTCGCCGCGGTAGTGGGCGACAATCGCCTTGATAAAGGGGATCATGTTCAAGGATTGAAACACCTTGCGCACGTTGCCGATTTTGGCCTGCAACGCATCAGCGTCCGCCGATTGCCAGTTTTGATAGACTTTGTATAAGGCTGCTGGATTGACATTGGCAGATGCCGAAATTGTGCCCGAGGAACCAGACCGGAGTCCGTCAAGCAGAAACGCCTCTGAACCCGGGAATATTTCGAGCGTCGGATACTCATCAAGGATAGACTTGGTATTGGCCCAGTCGCCTGACGAGTCCTTGAGACCGACGACAGTGTCGGGATAGGCTTTCATCAGTCGGCCAATCAGCGGCAACGTGAAGCCGACCTGGGCGATTGGTGGGATATGATAAAGATAGACTTTCAACCGGTCGTCGCCGACAGCTTCGATGACTTCGCTGAAATAGCGGAACAGCCCTTCTTCGCTTGGCGCCTTGTAGTAAAATGGCGGGAGCATCAGGCAACCGCCGCACTCCATTTCTACTGCATGCTGCGTGAGCGTGATGGCATCCGTCAGTGAGCACATGCCGGTGCCGGGCAGTAGTTTGGTGGGATCGATGCCGCCGTCGATCAATTCTTCCAGTAGTTCCATGCGTTCCTCGAGACCGAGCGAGTTGGCTTCACTCGTGGTGCCGAAGGGCGCGAGACCAGTGCAGCCGTTGGCCATCAACCATTCGCCGTGACTGACGAACCGCTCGAAGTCTGGGGCGCCGTCGTCGCCGAAAGGCGTGATCAATGGGGCGATAACGCCGGAAAAATTCTTCTGCTTCTTGTCGGGCATCTCATTCAGCTTTCTGTCGATCGGGACTGCGCTTAGGCAGTTGGTTATGCCGGCATCGGGATGGCGGGTTGCTTGACTGGAATGTGATAGCCACGTTGCACCGCCGGTCGGGCCGCGATATCCACATACCAGCGCTTCACATTTTGGAATTCGTTGAGATCGATGCCCTGCCACTCGAAGCGGGAAATCCAAGGCCAGATCGACATATCCGCGATGGAATAGTCGCCTGCGACATAGGGTGTTTCGGCCAATTTTCGATCCAAGACGCCGTAGAGCCGCCGCGCCTCTTTCACATAGCGCTCCTCGGCATAGGGGGCTTTGCCGGGATTATATTTCACAAAGTGATGCACCTGTCCGAGCATCGGACCGACGCCACCCATCTGCCACATCAGCCACTGCACGGCCTGCCAGTGTGCGGCGCCGTCCTTGGGCATGAACATGCCGGTTTTTGCGGCCAGATACAGAAGGATAGCGCCTGATTCAAACAGCGCCAGACCGTTGCTGCGGTCGACGATTGCAGGAATGCGGTTGTTCGGCGAGATTTTGAGAAACTCCGGCTTGAACTGCTCGTCCTTGCCGATATCGACGGCGTGTGCGGCGTACTCAAGCCCGCACTCCTCCAGCATGAT
>JANXWC010000067.1 GCA_025351355.1 Hyphomicrobiaceae bacterium | reverse complement strand
GGTTTCAATAAGGGCGCGCGTTTTTGGGCGCGCGCGGCCGAAGGACTGCGCATTCAGGCATGGCGATGCGTTTCAATAAGGGCGCGCGTTTTTGGGCGCGCGCGGGCTGTGCAGCGAAATACTCCCAGTGTGTGGCGGTTTCAATAAGGGCGCGCGTTTTTGGGCGCGCGCGGAGACAAGGGAGTCCAAGGTGCTAAAAACCCTCGTTTCAATAAGGGCGCGCGTTTTTGGGCGCGCGCGGGTGCAATGGGGAGCGCTCGGAAATACGTTCAAGTTTCAATAAGGGCGCGCGTTTTTGGGCGCGCGCGGCTGATTGGGCAGGCAGGGCTTTCAGCCGTCTGGTTTCAATAAGGGCGCGCGTTTTTGGGCGCGCGCGGGGACTACCCGCAATGTACTGATGTCAAAGGGCAATTTCAAGCGTTTTGACGGAGTGCTTGCGATGCACCCCGCAGACAGCGATTCGCACTTGATTCGGTGCTTTGCCTTCCTTGGAAAAAGACGCCGGATCAATAGGTTGCTGAGGCTCGGCGGTTCCTGCGTCGGGTTCGCTCCGGGCATTGGTGTCATGGCGTTCGCAGTTTGCGGAACGAGTCCGGTGGCAGGTTGACGATCAACTCCCTCTGAAAAGCATAGTCGAACTGAAATTGACCGAAATCGAGCCGCTCGCCCTTGGCAGCGTTGGCCACCAGACCTTGCACCTCGGCACGAGTTACAAACTGCCAAGGCACATCGGCTATGTGCCGGCGCTCCTTGCTGTCCGTTTCGACGGCGACAATCCGCACCACGCGCCAACCGTGCCGAATGCGCCACATGTTCCAGGTGTTCCAGACCATGCCGACGAAGGTGCCGACGATAGCGTAGGGCTGAACGGGTTGCATCTCCACGGCGCCCCACAGCACCCAATTCCAAAGCCCAGCCAGACTCGTCATGAAACCGCTCCTCAAGATTGCAAGTCGCAGCGACGGTACCGCCGGCATCCGATGTCGCACACTGTCATTTTGGCGCGGGCGGCGGCGTGGGTTTTCGGACCGGTTGGACAAACCGGTGCCCTGCACGGTCAAGCAACGTTGCGCGGCAAGCGATCCAGCGTAACGCGGTTCATCATACCCGCGATGGTGGTTGCAGCGTCGGGATGCGTATCATGACCCAGTGGTTCACATGGAAGCAATTGTTTGGTGGGACGCCCAAGGTGGAGGAGGCGCCTTGGCCGCCACCGGTGATGGACGACCCTGCCGAGGACGATGGCGGTCACGTCATCTCGCCGGTGGCTGCGCCGGTGCATGTGCGGTCCGGCTCGGCTCTGGTGCGCATCGACAATGGCGTGCTGCTGGTCGAGCGGGAAGGCGAGCCGGCCTTCGAGCGACCCATCGAGCTGGTATCGGCCGTGCACATCCATGGCTGGGCAACCATCACCAGCCCGTGTGTTGCCCAGCTTATCGCCCAGGGCACGCCCGTGGTATGGCGCGGCGCGACCGGTTATCCAATCGGCTGCGCCGGTCCGATGCACCAGGCCTGGCTGGAGGCGCGGCGCGGTCAGTATGCTGCCGTCGACCTGCCGCAGGGCCTGGCGATCGCGCAGGCGCTGGTCTCGGCCAAGATCACCAACATGCGCGGTTTGGTTAGGCGGCGGGCGGCGTTGCCCGGCCGCGAATGCTTGGCCGTGCTGGCCCATCACGCCCGGCGCGCCCAGATCGCCGCGACACTGGATTCGCTGCTCGGTATCGAGGGGGCGGCGACGGCGCAATACTTCGGCGCCTGGCCCGAGATGATTTCTGCGCGCGCCGGAGACCTGACGCTGGAGACCAGGAGCCGCCGGCCACCTCAAGACGAGGTGAATGCCCTGCTGTCTTATGCCTACGCGGTGCTGGCGGGCGAGTGCTTGAGCGCCTGCGCAGCCGCCGGGCTCGACCCGCGCCAGGGCTTTCTGCATCGGCCGCGCGCGGGACGACCGGCGCTGGCGCTCGACCTGATGGAGCCGTTTCGGCCGCTGATCGCCGATCAGGCAATCCTGAGCGGGCTTAACAACGGCCAGTTGAAGCCTGAGCATTTCCACATCGAGGGCTATGCCGTGCTGCTGACAGACGATGGGCGCAAGCTCGCGCTCGAGCTGCTGGAAAAGCGGTTCATCGGCTCAGTGACGCTGGAGGGCCGGTCCGAGGCCGTGTCTTGGCGCCAGGCGATCGGATTGTCGGCGCGAGCGCTGGCGGACGCGCTCAAAAGCAGCAAGCCATTCTTGGCCGTGGAGCGCGCCTGATGTCGGTCCGCCTTTATCTGATCGCCTATGACATCTCGTCACCCAAGCGATGGCGGCGGGTGCAGAAGGCGATGCGGCGGTTGTGCCGTCGCAGCCAATTGTCCGTGTTCGTGTGCCGTGGCACGCCGGCGCGGCTCGCCAGGCTTGAGACAACTCTCAGGGGCGAGATGGACCTCGTCTCGGATCGACTGATGGTGCTCGACCTGGGGCCGTCCGAGACGGCAGCGGCCAAGCTCAAGGCGATCAATTCGATATCCGATATCACCGAACTCGGAGGGATTGTGCTGTGACTGTGTGGCAAACCTGGCGCCAGGCATTCCGGGCACGCCCCAAGCGCGTGCGCGCCTATGAGGGCGCAACTCTGGAAGACATTACCAGCCTTGAAACCCTGGCCGAGGCGTGGAACCGTGTACGCGCCAACAAGGGCGGTCCCGGTGGCGACGGCGTTACGATCGCAGAGCTAGCGCCCGAAATCGAAAGGTCGCTGGAGGCCTTGTCGACGGCGTTGCTGGCCGAGACTTACAAGCCGCACAAGATTCGTCGTGCGTTCATAAGGAAAGCAAGCGGCGGACGCCGGCCCCTGTCTATTCCGGCAGTGATCGACCGGGTAGCGCAAACGGCAGCCTTGCTTGCACTCGAGCCGGCGATGGACGCACGCATGAGCGAGACGAGCTTGGCGTACCGCATCGGGCGCGGCACGCCACAGGCGATCGCGGCCGTCAGAGCCGCCCAAGCGCAAGGTCTGGTGTGGACGGTCGATGCCGACATCAAGAGCTATTTCGATACCATCTGGCATCGCCAGTTGATGACCGATTTGGCGATCTGGATCGACGATGAGCGGATCCTTCGGCTGGTTCTGAAATGGCTGCGGACATTCGGCTGGCGCGGCCGCGGCGTCGCCCAGGGTGCGCCGATTTCGCCAATACTCGCCAATCTCTATTTGCATCCGGTGGACCGGCTGATGGCGACCATGGGCTGGACGATGGTGCGCTATGCCGATGACTTCGTGGTACTGACGGCGAACGCGAAAGACGCCAGCCGCGCGATGAAGGATGTCGAGCGGTTCTTGCGAGGCCGCGGGCTCGCGCTCAACCCCGAAAAGACGCGGATTGTTGGGCCCGGCGCCGAGTTGGTGTTTCTGGGAGTGACGATGAGCGTGCCCATGGCCGAGGGCCCAAAAGCACACGCACAGGCCTCCAATGATGCATCGGATTGGCTTGAGACCGTGCCTTCGGGGTGACCTGCGGCTCGCGCATCGTCACGTCAGAAGCAACAGTACGCAGCAAGAAGGGATCTGCCGCATGGTGGAAATCAGTCTGGAAATACTGGATGTCGGGACGGCCTGCGCTGTCCTCGACCAAGCGACCGGGGTCGCCGAACTCAAGTGGCTGTTCGTCGAGTGGGGGCATCGGGGCAAGGGTTTTGGCCAGCGGCTCCTGCTGCGAATGGAAGGCAAGCTCAAGCACCACGGCGCGCGGGAGATCACCCTGATCGCCGATGCCATCGATGCCAGCGACGCGAGCGGTACGTATCTCGCGCAATTGATTAAATGGTATGAACGGCAGGGGTACCTGCGGCTCGGCGAGCAGAAGTTCACGAAGCAACTGCGGTGACCGATGGCGTAGTAATTCAGCCAGGGCCAGCCGGATGCTCCTTCTACTGCACGGGTGCGAGTGACGACAAGGGGACCGCCAAACGTTGCTCCTCGTAAATGCGCCCGGCAATTCCTCTATCAGCGATGTCCATGTCCTGGCGATCAGGCCAGGTTGCGATAGCCGAGAGGACTTCATGCACATCGATGCTCGCGACACCATCCGCAGTCTCGCAAAGGAACATGGCGAGGCACCCAGGCTCAGGGCCGACTTTGGCTGTCGGCTGGTCGCGCTGTCCGGCGGGGTCGGACTGGATGGGGCGTTGCACACGACCGAACTCTTGAGCCCGTTCCTGTCGGGCCTGCTGCCGGGCGAGACGCTGGCCCTGGAGATCGGATACGAGCCTGGCTCGGGCAAACTGGCGGTCGAACTCAACGGTACTGCATTCGGCACTACCGCGGCCAACGCCGATCACAGACGAAACCAGCAGTCGTCGATCCTCGCATCGCTGATGCGGGCCCAGTTTCCCGGTTTTATCTTCCGGACCTATGGGCAGAAAACCGGTCCCTCCCAAGTGACGGCAGTCACGACCGACCTCAGACCCTTGGGGCGTCGGACGGCCCCGGTCAGGGCGCAACGGCGCGAGCCCGGGCCACAATTGGTCGAAAACGCCGCCGAAAGCGTGCTGTTGCCGGCCATGGGTTTGTCCGCCGAGCGACTTGTTGCAGCCACCGAACTCCTGCGCGCGCGCGCCGAGAGCGCGACCCTATGCCTTGTCTTCACCACGGTACGGTTTGATGCCGCAGCGCTGCGCCGGCTCAAGGAAGCGCGCGATGTGGCGGTCGGAAACGAGCCCAGGTCGACCGTCGAGGCGGTGCGCAAGATCGCCGAGACGTTCAGCGACGATGCGCTGATGACGACGCTGCTCGACGAAGCGAGTGGGGTCGAGGTTGCACTCTCGATCAGGAGCAAAGTGCCGCCAGACGAGGCAAGCCGGCGCATGTTCTGCCATGCGGTGTTCGGCGTCGAGCCGGCCGAAGCCGCGACCGTCGCCGCGCTCGATCTGTCGACCATCTACCCGCGATCCTTCGCCCTCTCGCGCGCCGTCGGCGGCCTTGTCGCGGCAGGACTGATCGCCTTGAGGCGTTCATGCGCCTTGTACGAACCACCGGCAGCGCCCGGCGTCCATATCGGCAGCACGACCGACGGCCGGCCGGTGATCATCACAGAAGCGGACCGCGCCATGCACACCTTCATCATTGGCGCCACCGGCACGGGCAAGTCCACGCTGGTCCTGAATCAGATCGCGGCCGACATGGAGGCGAGGCGTGGCCTCATCCTGCTCGACCCCCATGGCGACCTGTGGGAGGCGGCACGCCGGCTCGTGCCGACACATCGGCAGAAGGACGTCGTGCTCGCGCATCTCGGCGATCCGGCGCATGCCTTCACGATGAACGTGCTCGCCGGGCTCGGCGGCGATCCGGCAGTCGAGCAGAGCGCCACGGTCAACGGCCTCATCCGCCTGTTCAAGAACTCGCTGTGGGCCGGAGTGCCCGAGGCCTTCGGCCCCATGTTCGAACTTTATTTCCGCCACGCCCTGCTCTTGCTCATGGGTGCCGCCGGCGATACCGCCACGATCCTCGATTTCGAGCGTGTCTTTCAGGATTGGGATTTCCGGAAGGGACTGATCGACCGCTGCGCCAGCCAGAGTGCCAAGGATTTCTGGCTCGGCACCGTCGCGAACTGCACCCATGACGAGATCAGCCTTGAGAACATCGCACCCTACATCATTTGTAAGCTGGCGCCGTTCACCAGCAATTCCTTGCTGCGGCCCATTCTCGGCGCCAAGAGTTCGAGCTTGAACCTGCAGGCGGCAATCGGCCACGGTCGTATCGTGCTGATCAACCTCGCCAAGGGCATTGTCGGCGAGGGCTCAGCCCGGCTCGTGGGTGCACTGATAACTATGCGGCTCGTGGCAGCAGCACAGACGCAGATGCGCGTCCCGTTTGACCATCGCAAATCATTCACGGCCTATCTCGACGAGTTCCACACCTTTGCGACCGAGCACGTCGCCGAGGCCATTGAGGAGACGCGCAAGTACAAGCTTCGGTTGGTGCTTGCCTGCCAATCGCTGGGTCAAGTGGATGCACGCCATAATTGTGCCGACATCGGCCGCAGCATCATCGCCAATGTGGCCAACCTGATCAGTTTCCGCTTGGGGGTCGACGATGCGTCAACACTGTCGCGCTGGTTCGCGCCGGGCTTCAGCGTCGAGGACATGCTGTATTTGCCGAACCACACCGCGGTCGCCAGGCTGCTCGCCGACGGATGTCCTTTGCGCCCATTCGAGTTCAACTCGCTGCCGGCCCCAAGGGTGCCGATCGGCACGGGCCGGTAGCTCCGCTCTTGCGATCGGTCGCGTCAAAATCGAACCGAATTATGCGGAGCCCGTTAGCAGCGCCATCAACTCAACCTGTTGATAACCCGCCAGAAGATCCTAACGCTCTTTGCTGGCTCTGCATAACTGTGGACCCCGCATAACGGCGCATGTCGGTATAGCCAAGCGCAATGTGGGTCTTCACGCCCGATAGCACGATCATCATGGCGAGGCTCCTTCCAACACGGCGATCAGCCTGCGCACGGCATCGGGATCGGCACCGGGCTCAACCCGCAACCGCTAGCCGTCCTTGAGCACGATCTCCATCGCGCCGGTTGGCCCTTCGAGAGGTGTCCTGGACGGCGCGAGACCAGCGGCACCAGCAATCTCCTGCGCTGCTGACGATGCGTCATCCGCAATATCGACAGGCGTGAAGCCGGCTAACGGAGCGAGACCTTCGCCGAACTCCTTGCGCCAGCGGAACTGCAGGCTGAGCGCAAGATCATAACGTTGCGCGACATCCGAGAACGACGAATCGGGTTGGCCGGCCAGGTCGAGAAAATGCCGCTTCTCCTCCTCCGTAAACCTGCGACGGCGCACCACCAGGGTGATTCAAAGAACCACACCCCACTGAGGGCTGACACGGTCGGCAAATCAGATTCTATCGATGAGCCATAGGCAACCGGTGGAGGCTCACGATGGCGCGCACGCTTTGGGATGCTCTGGGCGAGATCGACGACAAGCGCGGCCGCAAAGGGCGGCAGTACGCGTTGCAGTCGGTTCTTGGCATATCGATCGCAGCCATGTTGGCGGGGTCGAACGACCTGATCGCGATCTTTCGCTGGGGACGGCGACTGAAGCCGGAGGCCCTGAGGCTGTTCGGGATCGAGAGCGGCAAGGCGCCGTGCCATGCCACCTATCACTATTTCTTCCAGGCCCTCGATGCCGATGCCGTCAGCCGCACGCTCGGCACGTTCGCGCGTGGCGAGGCCGAGGTCAGGCATGTCGCCATCGACGGCAAGACGCTGAAAGGCAGCCGGCGCCTGGACGCCAAGGCCGTCCACGTCCTGTCGGCATTCGCCACCGAACTGAGCGCCGTCATCGGCGATTTGACGGTGGCGCCCGATCAGAATGAGATCACGGCGGCGATGGTCCTGCTCAAGGGCTTGCCCCTCGACGGCGCCATCATCACGGGCGACGCCATCTTCACGCAGAAGGAAATCTGCCGGCACATTCGCGACCGCAACGGCCACTATCTGTTCACGGTCAAAGACAACCAGCCGCACTTGCGCAACGACATCGCCACCGCGTTTGGCGATCTTTCCCCCCTCGGACGGTCTGCCGCCTGATTTACGCCGAGCCGAAAGCAATGACAAAGGTCATGGCCGCATCGAGGTGCGCAAGATCGCCGTGACTTCGGAGGTCGTGCCGCATCTGGCTTGGCCGGGCGCGGCCCAGGCCGTGCGGATCGAGCGCACGCGCATCATCAGCGACAAAGTCAGCTGTGAGGTCGCCTATCTCATCACCAGCCTGACGGCCTGTGAGGCCTGACCCGAACGCCTGCTTGCCCTCAATCGCGCCCACTGGGGCATCGAAAACAAGCTCCATCACGTGCGCGACGTGAGCCTCAACGAGGACCGCTGCCGGGTCCGGGCCGGCGCGCGTCCACTTGCCGGGCTGCGCAATCTCGTTACCTGGATGATCCGAAAGACCGGGGTCTCGATCCCCGAGGCGCGCGAAAACTTCCGCGAAGACCGGGAAGAAGCGACCAAAGTCGTGACCGGTCGGATTCTTTGAATGACCCTGGCGCACCACAGGCCGGTCGGCTCTCTCCTTCAGAACCGCCGCTGGCGACAGGCTCATGACGTCATTGGTCCTACGACCAAGCTCGTTGGCTATAGTGCTACGCCTATGACGGCCTCGACACCGCCCAATCTTGATCCGTTCTTCACGCGCCCGATCCTCACGCAGCCAGATCCACCACTTCGACATCAGCGTTCGGGAGATGCCGTTGCGGGCGCAATACTCTCTCTGGCTGAAATCGCTGCGCATCAAAAGGGCCACGTGGCGTGACCAGAAGGCCCTGACATCGGGGTCGCTTCGGCACTTCAATCTCATCGCGGAATCTCCATGCCGGATCACGCCGCAAGGATCGCTATTGCAGAGGAGTAAGACAAGTGTGCAACCACGCCACGCTTAAGATGCAGAGATATTTAGTCGTAATTATGTTACACAAAAATATGATCACCGTACTGTACATGGAGAGGGTTGGGGGACAACGAGATAAAAGAACGACGTCATACTGACGTTGGAGGGCTGAACTAACCTGATATTCGTGACGTCACGAAAAATCTGATGACGCTATCCATATTGTTTGCGCCCGGTGTCTAGCCTTGATTCATGACGTCATGCGATTCCACTCGTCCGATTCCACACTTCCGTTGCCCTTATGCGGCACCCTGTTGCCCCGCAGCCACAGGAATATTTGGAGCGGCCGCGGCCTAAAGAGGCCGCGGCC
>JANXWC010000066.1 GCA_025351355.1 Hyphomicrobiaceae bacterium | reverse complement strand
TCCGCGTTTGGTTGCGACGCCCATGCAGCCGGCATCCAACGCCATGGAAAGGAAGCAAGCCGAACACCTCTCTCGATGCGCTCGGGCGTAATTAACCGCGTCATACTTGTTTGCCACCCGAACCCACGATCGCTGCCTGCCATCAGCACCAGCGTGGTGAGTGGGACACTCGCGGCAAAGCCGAGACCAAAGAACTGGAGCGTCAGCAGGAATGGCCACTTGAGAGTTGAGCGGTGCTCTCCGAGGCGTGCCATGATTGTTCCCATACCCGCCTGCATTCTTTCACGCACATCCTGTTTCAAGTGCTCGGTTGCATTAGACACAAGCCGCGTCACGAGTTTCGCGGTCCAGCGGGCGAGCAGGTTGAAGAGTGGCCGCACACCTAGCAAGTCCGCCAAATGCAACGGATTCTTAATCAGCAATATTGCAGCGAGTACCAAGAACGCAGGCAGGACAACGCAGACGCCGAGATAACTCAGAACATTTGCCGGCTCGGGCACGCCGCTGCTCAAGACGTGCAAGCTCCCAAAGTAGCTATGCAAGGTGACGACGATGAGGCCACACAAGACCCCGAGCGCCGCCAGAATCGTCCGCGCTTGCGCCTGCACATTCGCGAATGATTTGCCGAGCAGATCTATGCTTCCGACCGGCTTGCGCAATTCGTCTAACTTTCGCCGCTCCTCCAGCCACACGCGAAAGATCAATCGGCGATGCTCATCTTGTGTGCGTTGCGATTTATCGAGCCCAAGATCAAGTGGCCTAATATGATCTCGATAGATTTTTCGGTCGCTTTGCTCGATCAGATCTTCTCCGCGTGCCTCCAAATTGCGGCTCACCTTTTCGTCCTCGCCGAGCAAGACCTCGAAATCGATCACATCGGCTACAGTCCAGTCTCTCTTGGGCGAGGCCCCCGTGGCTCCCATCTGGTTCATCGCTCTCTGTTCTTCGCCTGTCTTGTTGCGAGCCACATCCGGAACACGAGAAAAAGTGCGCACATCGCCAGTCCCACGATCATCACAGGCGTCCAGTTTGTGCGTTTGGCGATCTCAACGCCAACGGGCTTCACGACCGCGGCGATCAAATCCGTAATCCCTTGAATGAATGGCTCGGGATCGTGCAGGAACGCGGCAAGGGTTGCACCGACGGCGAGTGGACCCTTGTGCTTCCAGATGAATTCCATCGCCTTGTCGCCATACTTTTCCACCACGCCGAGCAGTCCGGCGGATTGCTCGCCCGCCTTGATGGCACCGTCCTCGATCATCATCCCAAGCCGCCGCGCCTCTGCACCACCCACCGAGTTCAGCGCGCGGGCTGCGGGAACGCCGAGACGCTCGACGGCTCCCTCGGCGACGCCGGGATGTTTCATCATCGCTGTTGCCGCTTCTTCGCCATGCTTCACAAACACGGCCAGTCCCCGCGGTTTCGATATGACCCACACCGCCTGTTCACCATATTTCGCGGTGAGTTTCACGGCCTCTGAAGCGTGCTCACCCGCTTCGACGGTGATCTTGCCAAATGCGCGGGGACCTACTTTGCCCATCGCCTCCAGCCCTTCCGTGCCGAATTTTGCTCCAGCCTCTGCAACGCGTTTCGACACGGCTTCCGCCGATTCCTCGGCGACTTCCTTGCCAAACTTGCGCATCACGACATCGGTCGTCTCACGAACTGCCGTGGACGCCACACCAGCGATCCCTTTTTGCGCAAGCATCGGTCCAAGCGCAAACGACAACGCGATGTAGAAATGAATTACCGACTTCCTCATAGGATCAGGGTTTGGGTTTCAGAATCATTTCGCGGAGCGCATTCTCCCGCAAAGTTTTCCGCTGCTCGGCCAGCGTGCCGAGTTCCTGTTTCAATCCGCGCGTCTTTTCATCGCCGTTGACGATGAGGGTGGAAAGCCCGGCGAGTTCCTCGCTCAGCTTCTTTCCGATCTCCACCTCGGGTTTGTAAAACCAGCCGATTACCCATTCCGCGACAAAATCGACGGCCACCCCAACGACGATGCTTCCGCCGAGCGTTTCAGGGCCGAGAGCACCGCCGAT
>JANXWC010000042.1 GCA_025351355.1 Hyphomicrobiaceae bacterium | reverse complement strand
ACGCGAGGACCGCGCCGAACAGTGTACCGACGAACGCCATGACGACGGTCTGTAAGAGCTTCGTCCAAACGTCGCCGTGCTGCCAGAGCGAGTTGTACCAAATGTCGTTATAAGCCAACGACAGGTTCAACTGCGCTGGATCGAGGCGATCGCCCGTGGTCAAGAGCGCCCAGAGTTCTGACCAGCTCTTGCCCCAGAACTTTGAATCCGTGTCGAACACGAAGTTCGCCCAGCCTGGGAACCGCCGCCGGATGGAGACGGTCTTGGTGTCCAGCTCGACCGAACCCAAGACACCAAAAAATATGTGTGCACCTCCTTCCTGCAGGTGCGCACTCGCGGGCACCGGCCCTTGTGGGTCCCAGCCCTTCGGTCCGAGCCGCCAGACTGAATGCTCCGCCCCGTTGTCGATGGTCGCTTCAGTCACCCCCAGCACGAGCCGGTAGGCGTCGCTGCCCCAGGTCACGGTCACTCTGTCAACGCTGGTGCGCTCAGCGACGATCCAGTCCGGCTTCGGGTTATGGCCGAGCGCGTCGTAAGGGCGGAACACGACCGCTAGCTTGTCGCCGGTGATGTTGACGACGGGACGCGACTCGTAGCTGACCCATTGCAAGATCTCGAGGCCCGCCCGGTTCCAGTTCCCGCCGTTGAGCAGGGAGGCGAAGTCGAAAATCCACAAACTCCAGATAAGGTAGGCGAACAGTGTCGCAACTGCCAGCCATGGCTTGGCGCGCGTTCCAAAGTGGCGGCGAAAAACGCCCGGGTGCGCAGCTTCAAGCCGGGCGAGGTCCGCTGCACTGATGCTTTGGCTGGTCATCGCTTGCTCACGGCGTTTGATAGAAGACGGCTTTGCCGACGATGCGCCGACGGAGGACGGCGGACACACGATCGATGGCGATCACTGTGACGAATAGCAAAAACATCATGGCCACGGCCTTGGCACCGTAGCCGCGCGAGATGGCGATGCGCAGCTCGTCGCCGATGCCGCCGCCGCCGACCGCGCCGATGATGGTCGACTCGCGGACGTTGATCTCGAAGCGGAGCAATCCGTAGGACAGGAAATTCGGCAGCACCTGCGGCAACAGCGCAAAGCGCATCCGCTGCAGCCAACTGCCGCCGACAGCCGCGATGCCGTCCACCGGCTTCATGTCGGCATTCTCGACGACCTCGTAGAACAGTTTTCCAAGCGCCCCGGCTGTATGAACGGCGATGGCGATGATGGCCGGGATCGGCCCCAGCCCCAGGATCGAGGCCCACAGCACGGCGATCACGATCTCGGGGAATGCGCGCATGAACTCCAAAAGGCGGCGCACGCCGAAGCGGACGGCCGTCCCGGTGCCTGTATTGCGCGCGGCCAGGAAGCAGAGGATGCCGCCGAATGCGAAGCCCACGATGGTCGATAGCAGCGCGATGTTCACGGTCACGAACATCAGGTAAAAGTAGAGCGGGACATAGAGGCCGCCGCTGAGGGGAATGCTGCCCTCCGGATAGTTGGTCCGCTGCGTACCGTCGGCGAACGGAGTCTCTAGCCCGAACATGGCGCGCCAGATATCCGACCAGTGCTCGGGCCAGATCCAGCTCATGAAATCGGCGACGTGTGGCAGGCGCTCCCAGAAGCCGGCGGCATTACTCTCGTTGGCGAACCACAGGCTGGCGCCGAGCAGGACGAGCAATAGTGACAGCCCAACAACGGTCGAGCGCTGGCGAGCCGCCGCCAATCTCCGCCAGTCGCGATCAATACGGTTGAGCGTGTTGTTCATGTGCCCCTTGCTCCCGGGGTGTCGCCTCGTCAGTAAAAAGGCGAGCGGATCGCTCCGCTCGCCTTCCTGGTGCGTGGAGCCCCATTGGGGCGGAACTCCAACTCTCCCCCCCCCCGGGAAAAACTACAGCTTGGCCTTACGGGCAGCGATGATGCCGTCGTAAAAGCCGGCCGTAACGTCGACCATACCCTGGTAGTCGCCGCCCTCGACCGCCTTGAGGCAGGCGGCGTCAGATGTCGCCAGACCCTGGATGTAGCTCTTGAGCTTAGACTTGAGATCAGCAGGCAACGCCGAGCGCACAACCGTCGGGCCGTTGGGGATCGTATCCGATTTCCACAGGATCACGATGTCCTTCATGTTGAGGGTGCCCTTGTCGACCATCTTCTTCAACTGGCCGGAGGTGAAGCCCGTCGCCTCGTCGCCGACGGCCGAAGAAAACGTGGTACCGGCGTCGAACTTCTTGTCGAGCACGCCCTGCACAACCTGTTCGTGGCCGCCGGCAAAGGGAGTGTCCTTGAAGAACTTCTTCAGGTCGTCGGCGCCGACTGCCTTGGGCAGCTGCGTCAACGGGATCAGATAGCCAGAGGTTGAGTCAGGATCGGCGAAGGCCAGGGTTTTGCCCTTCAGGTCCTCAAGTTTGGCGAAGCCCGCGTCCTTGCGAGCGATCAGGACGGTGTAATACCCGAGCGAACCGTCGGCCTGTTTCTGCACAGCGATGGTCTCGACGGCCTTGGCGTCCTTCAAGACGATTTTGGCATAGCCCGATGCACCGAGGTCGGCGTAGTCGAGCGTGCCGCCGATCAAGCCCTGAATCACACCGTCATAGTCTGCGGCCGGGAACAGCTTGACTTCCATGCCGGTGAGCTTGGCCAGTTGGTCCTGGGCGCACTTCCAGTTGCGCAGGCGGTCGGCCTCATTCTCGCCGCCGAGGATGCCGATTCGCAGCGTCTTCATGTCTTCGGCGCGGGCAGGAAGCGTCACGGCCGAGAGGCTGCCGAGCGCCACGACGGCGAGCGCGGAGAGCGTGCTTGCGAGTTTCATGATCATACCCCTGTTGTTTACCCCTCTCGGGGCTACGACGTCCGGCCGCGACTGTTCAGTTCGCGACCGCTGCCGCTCCGTCTACAGAGCGGGAGACCTCTCGCCTCGGGTCGAGGCTGACCGAGGTCATTGCCTCGGTGAAATCTTTGCCGGCACCGTAGATGTCGCGGGCCGCCGCTTCGCTCAGCTCGGACGCGACGCCGTCGAAGACCAACGCACCATCGCGCATGCCGATGACGCGATCGCAGTAGTGCCGGGCGGTATCAAGCGTATGCAGATTGGTGATGACTGTGATGCCATCGCGATCATGGATGGAGCGGAGCGCATCCATGACGATCTTCGCGTTCATCGGATCGAGAGAAGCGATCGGTTCGTCCGCGAGCACGATCTTTGGCGACTGCATAAGCGCGCGGGCGATGGCGACACGCTGCTGCTGGCCGCCAGAAAGCGATTCCGCGCGCTGCAATGCGATGTCTGCGATGCCCAGCCGGTCGAGGGCCTGTAGCGCCTGCGCACGCTCCATCTGCGGGAACATTTTCAAGAGGCTTGGCAGCAGAGAGCGAGAATTGAGCGTACCCAGAAGAACGTTGGTGAGCACGTCCAGGCGCGGCACGAGATTGAATTGCTGGAAGATCATCGCACAGTTGCGCTGCCAGGAGCGCTTGGCCTCGCCGGTCAGCTTCAGGACGTCGCGCCCCTCGACGACCACGGAGCCTCTCGTGGCGACCGTCAGCCGGTTGAGCAAGCGGAGCAATGTCGACTTGCCTGCGCCGGAACGGCCGACAATTCCGATCATCGCCGGCTTGTCGATCGTGAGGCTGACATCCCGGACGACGACCCGGCCGGGGAACTCTTTGCGAAGACCTTGAACACTGATCACGACGTTGCCGTTTGACCGTTTCCGATGCAGGCTCGTCTCGCACAGTTGTGTAACAGATTTACGACGCGGACCATCGGCGGCAGTCACAAATCCGTAGTGCAACGAGACTAGCCGTGTTCGATGATGAGCGACCCGAAACTCGCAGGTAAGTCCGGCGACGAGCAGAACGCGCGACGCCGCAATGCGATGTGCCCTTGCGCCCGCGCGAGCGAGCATGAACTCGCACACGGACGTCGCGCAGCCGGCGCCGATGCTCCGTATGAGGTCATCCGGGCTAGCGCGACAACTAGGCCAAGGAGCAACCGCAGCAACAACGACTTGAACGCCGCGACGTGCTCCGCGCATTTGTCCTGGAACGCCGTTCCCGCGTCCACGACGGAAGTCAACATCGCCGCCAGCCAGAAAACGGACAGAACGGCGCTAGTTCCCTGCCCTGATTAACCCGGACTGTCCGTTCCGGGATGTCCGCGCGCTCACCCACGAGGTCATGCCGGGACTCGATGTCACCTGCCGGATGGAGGGCGACGGCTTCGA
>JANXWC010000236.1 GCA_025351355.1 Hyphomicrobiaceae bacterium | reverse complement strand
TTCGCATCTGGATGCGATTTAATGAGTCGGTGACCTAGTCTGGCCAATCTGTCGGCGAAATCTGCGCTGACGGAACGTTGGCAAACGCCTTAATATAAAAAAATGGGCCGCGAAGTGTGCTTCGCGGCCCTCTTGCCTTGTTTGGTATACCGGTTACGGGACCAGGATCTGATTGAAGACTTGAAAAGTGTCGAACATGTTACCCGAGTTGGGGAAGCATGGGAGATTGCCTTTCGAGTTCCGCTCTGCCGTCAATCCGTTGACGCCGGTTGCTGGCAGCGTGCCCATTTTATCTGTTGCACGCTGGCCGCTGCCATTGCCTGGCGTACCGCCGTTGAGATCTTCGATCAGGCCGAGCGACAGCGGCAATTGAGGATGATCGAAGGGGCCGGCATGGCACGCCACCCGATTGTCCGTCAACGACTTGAGGAAGGCCACCAGTGCAGCCTTGTCCTGCGCCGAGAGGCTCAACCCACTGCTCTTGATCTTCGTATCAACGTTGCTCTTGTCGGGGCGACCAGAGATGCTGAGCACCGGTAGATCGGCAGTTCCGGAACTGTCGCTGCCATTGGGGAACTCCTGACGATTGCCGCCGCGATTGTACAACTCGATCACCTGATCAAGGGTGGCCTCGCCGCCGTTATGGAAGTAAGGGGCGGTCAGCGCGACATTGCGCAGCCCTGGGATCTTGAAGGCACCGTCCACGCCATCGCGCCCCGTCAAGGTTGCGCCGGTCGTGTTGAAGTGGTCGGCTACGGCGCGACCTGCCTGCTTCAATATGAACTGGCGTGCGAATGACAGATCGCCACCCTCGATCGGATCTTCACCGCCGAGCCCGCGATCCTCGCGCGTCGGACGGACACCGATGTTGCGGAAGCCGCGGTCGGTGAGAGCCTTGGTGCCGTCGGCAAGTTCGACCTGCTCAAGAACGACTGGATTGGGACCCTCGGCAGCGGTAACCGCGGCCTTGGTCAAGAGCGGACCCGCGTGGCAGTCGGCGCAACCGCCCTTGCCTTCGAAGATCCCCTGGCCATCTTTTTCGAGTTTGGTCTGCACGCCGCGGTCGAATGGCGCTTGGTCGGAGATCAAGAGAGCTTCGTACTCCATGATCGCCAGCCCCCAGAAGAGCGAAAAATTCGCCTCAAGCTGCGCCTGTCCGCCTTTCGTGTAGGTGTCGAAAAACGCCTGCCGGACCAAGTCAGCGTAGTTCTTATTGAGACCATTGCCGACGTTGTTGATCAAGCCTGCTGATTTGCTGAAGAGGCTGTCGGCCGAATGGACCTTTTGTTGTGCCAAGGCCTTCAACGGCAGCAACTTGTGGCCGACGTCGCTGAAGGCACGATTCTCGCACGACATCTCACCGCTGCTGAGTACCGGTCCGGTCGCCTGTGACGCAACGCTGGCATTCGCAATCAGGATCGGGATGAGTTCTTTGCCATTGCCGCGTTCCACCCAGATCTTAGCCATTGTATCGCGTGGTCCGAACGGATTGACGCCATTGAACTCCGCGTTCGCGCGGCCGTCCCAGAACTGTCGATAATTGAAGATCGCGTTGACGTTGCTCGGCGTGTTGCGGCCGGTGAAGCGGCGGCTGACGTAGCCATTTTTGTGGAACGGGTTAGCTGGGTCATAGTTCTGCGGGCACTGTTCTTCGACGGGTCCCGGCTTATTGCCTGCCAAATTATAATCGCCGGAGAATGTGCCGGAGGAGCCGAAGCGGTCGTCGGTGTCGTACAGAATGGCGGAGCGGCGATCGGCGGGGTTGGCGTACTTGCGGAACGGGAAGTCGGCCGCTGAAAGTTCCACGTTGGGGCCTGTCGGATTCGCCGGGTCGCTCAAGCGTGCGCTAAAGGTGCCGTTGGCGCCCGGTTGAATCTGGTTCTTGCCGCGAATGTCAGCGCCTGCATGAAAATGACAGCTTGCGCAGGCTTGGCCGTCACTGCCGGACTGGATATCCCAGAAAAGGGCTTTGCCGAGGATAGCCGCCGCTGCGGGGTCTTTGATATAAGCACTGGTATCGGCACGGAGCGGTTTGACGCCGGCCAGCGTGCTGATTTTTCCACTACCACCACCGCTGTTTCCACGGCCTCCACCGCCGCTCGCGGCGGAGCTGGTCTCCGGCGCTTTCCCATTGACTTGCGGTTGTGCGGTTCCCGCCCCGTTGCCACCGCGGCTTTCGGCCGGGCTTATCGAGGATGCCGCCACGAATATCGACGCCAAGGAAAAGACGGAAAATCCCGACAGCAGCCACGAGCGTTTCGTGCGTAAAGGGGAATTTAAATTGCTAAATTTCGACAACACATTATCAGCCATACCCTAATCCTCTCCCGATAAGAATTTACTCCATGTTCGAAGTTACTTTGTCCGAACCCAATTTCAACGTCATAATTAATTAATAGTTACCTCGCACGCTCAACACAATAGTTGTATCGATCGCGCGCCCGCGGCCAGATGCTGTTTTCTAATTTTTTTGGTTGTTTACTTTCATTTTTTACATTTAATCCTGCTAATTTTTATCAATCTTAAATCACAAAATCTTGCCGTGCTTGACTATGTTTAATTGTTTTTAACCACACTCTTGGAAATCCAGGAAAAAACATTTTTTGCACCTGGAACATTCAGTTTTTGGCTTCAACTATGCTTGCATTCACCGGACATGGCGATTTGCGTGCAAGCGACGGTTGTTTTCAATTTTTGGGTGCGTGGGATGGCAGTTACGATGATCGGATCAGCTCGATTTTGGTTCGCCCAGACGACGCCGGGGCCCATTATCGTTCTCGCTGGAATGCTGATACTCGCTGGCCTTACCCAAACGCTTTCGGCGAAGACGCCAATTGTGCGCGAAATTCCGATCGAGGAGTTGCGCAATAAAATCGGCTCGCTGTCGGGCGTCAAGCCGCTGCAGGCGGACCTCAGCGCCTTTATCGTCGACAAACTCGCGGCGCAGCAGTTGGGCAAGGCGTTATTCTGGGACACTCAAGTCGGTAGTGACGGCAACGCGTGTGCGAGCTGTCATTTTCACGCCGGGGCCGATATCCGTGTGCAAAACCAGGTGAACCCAGGCCTTAAGTCCGGCGATCAGATCTTCAATCAGCGCGCATCCGGCCCCGGCCCCAGCGGGCCAAACCAGCAGCTCACTGCGGCGGACTTTCCGCTGCATCGGCTGGAAAATCCAGCGGATCGGGAATCAAAGGTTCTGTTCGACACTAATGATGTGGTGTCGTCGCAGGGGACTTTCGGCGGCGACTTTCTCTCGATTGCGCCTGCCGGGGGTGCAGCAGCCGCACAGGTCGGCAGTGTCGGGCCGGTCAGACACATCGGCGCGCCGTTTGCCACGACGCCGAGTGCTGCATTAGTCGGCAACGAAAACTGCAACCAGAACTATGACCCGGTCAGCAATCCATTTCATGCCAATGCACTGATCTTCCGGAAGGTCGAGCCGCGCCAGACGCCGACGACGATTAACGCCGTCTTCAACTTCCGGCAGTTTTGGGATGGCCGTGCGAACAATCAATTCAACGGGGTCGATCCGTTTGGCGCACGAACCTTCAAGGAGCGGATCGAGGGCCAAGGGCCGGGCAATCCCAATGCGCGCCGGGCCGGAACACTGGTGGGCGATCCCACGACGCCGTCCGTCGCCGCGTTGCGGCTTGAGCAGATCCTGATCGAAAATGCCAGTCTCGCATCGCAAGCGGTCGGGCCGCCACTTAGCGATTTCGAAATGTCGTGCGCGAAAAAAAGCTTCGCCGATCTCGGCCGTAAATTGTTGCCCCTGCGGGCGCTGGCTGGGCAGGCCGTTCATGCTCAAGACAGCCTGCTGTCACAGACCGCCAATCTCATTGCGGCGAGCCCGTCGAAAGGGCTGACGATCGACTACCGCGCCCTCATCGAAAAGGCTTTCCATCCGAAGTTTTGGGCGGCGGCGGAGAAGGTGCGTGTGACCGACGCAGGCGGCGTCATACCCGATGTCGCCGGCTATACGCAGATGGAACACAACTTCTCCCTTTTTTGGGGACTCGCAATCCAGGAATACGAGTCACTGCTTATCTCTGACGATTCCCCGTTCGATCGCAGTATGAACGGCGACCCACAGGCCATGACAGAGCAAGCCCGGGCGGGCCAGATGTTGTTCTTGAACAGGGCCAACTGCGCCGGTTGTCATTTCGGTCCGCTGCTGTCGGGCGCGACGGTGACGAGTGCTGACCGCGCCGGCGCCAAGGTCATCGAGAATATGCCGATGAATAATGGGTACACGGCTCTTTACGATACCGGTTTCTACAATATCGGCGTGCGGCCAACCATCGATGATCCCGGCGTCGGCGCTACCGATCCCTATGGATTCGATCTATCATTCACTCGCCAATACAAGTGGCAGTTGCTCGGCCAGCAGCGCCGCTCCGCCGATCCCTTCCAGCCCAGCCCGTGCAAATGGCAAGTACAGTACTGGCCTTGCGAGGCCGTGCCGACAGGGACAGACCCGGTGCAAAGCCACCGGGACGCCGTCGATGGATCGTTCAAAGTGCCGATCTTGCGCAATGTCGGTCTCAATCCGCCCTACTTCCACAATGGTGGCCAAGTCTCGCTCAAGGACGTGGTGCGCTTCTACAGTCGTGGCGGTGATCGTCGCGGCCCACTAGATAACGACACGTCAGGTCATCCGAAGCTGACGCCATTCGGCCAGATCAACACGACCAATCTCGACCCTGACATCGGCGAAGCGTTGACGGACCTACCGACACAGAACAATGCGCTTGGTCTGAGCGAAGCGGAAATGGACGACCTTGTGCAGTTCCTCCTGTCGCTGACCGATGAACGCGTCGCCTGCCATTCGGGAGTCTTCGATCACCCGGAATTGCCGCTGGTGATAGGGCAGAAGCCGACCGCCGTCGTTGGGCGCCTGTTGGCGCAAGACATCATCAGCGTTATGCCGGCCGTCGGACGATCGGGTTTGAAAGCATCCGGCAAACCGTGCTTTCCCAATTCGGGTGATCTTTTTGGTTCCGTCAACGTCAATGATCCCACGCCTTTGCAGGCCACGTTTCAACAAATCCTCACTCCCGTTTCTGCACCCTCGCAACAGGCGACGGCTCCTGCGTTCGGAGGCGGCACGCCGCCCGGAGCAGGAATTTTTCTGAACGGCGGCATCCAACGCGGCGCTCCGAATACTCAAACTCCACCGCTCGGGGTTCCCGCCGGCGCGGCAGTCGTTGTCGTTCCCCCACCGCCGCCCCTACCGGCGCCGGTATTTTCGTCACCGCTCACGGATATCAAGGGTTTCACTGCGATCGGTTTCTTGCAGAACGCGACGGTGAGCGATGATCTGTGCAAGGGCTTGCCGCCAAGCCGATGGGGGGGCACGGCGGTGATCAACGGCATCAATATCGTCATTCCCTGCAATACCGTGCTGCAAATGCCGGCAACGACGTTTACTTGGGCAGATCTGTTCGATCCCGCAAAATTCTTTTCATCATCGTATCAGCCGGCATCGCTAGGGCTTTCAGAGGTTGCGAGGCGTCATAGCGAAGATC
The DNA here is from genome assembly GCA_025351355.1 of Hyphomicrobiaceae bacterium. Classification (GTDB taxonomy): domain Bacteria; phylum Pseudomonadota; class Alphaproteobacteria; order Rhizobiales; family Hyphomicrobiaceae; genus JABFRJ01. The sequence continues at coordinate 18,281 of JANXWC010000236.1, read as the reverse complement.
AGCTGGTCCTGCCGTCAGTGGAGATCAGGGTCGAGGGTAACATAGTCGGTGGCCGACATATCGCCGGGCTTGTCTACATCTCGCAACAATCGCTCAATACGGGCACAGCCGTTATTACGGGGTTTGACTACGCCCATGGCGTGATCTTTGTCAGCGGTCCAACCGGCGCTAAAGCCAGGCTGCAAATCAACGACCCGAATGGCCGGTTCAGTGCCGCCCAATCGCCCGACAGCCGCTTCAGCGTCGACAGTGAAAACCCGACCATTCGCTCGGTCACCGGCTATCCGATGTGCGTGCCGCGCAGCGATCCCAGTCGAGCCGACGATCCCCTGTGCCCGCAACGCAATCGCCCGCTGGTCGCAAATGGGTGCCGCAACTTTGGTGACGCGGGGATTTTCCTGCCAACTGGGCTGGCGATGATGCTACCACGCCCCGACGTCACCTACTGCAGCGCCTTCGTTATGAAGGCGCCATTGGGAACGCCGGTCACGACCGCGTTGCCCGCCGACCAGATTGCCAAGCCGTCGGATCCCGATTCGCGACAGCAGGCACCCTTGGAGATCGGTGATCTCATCACTTATTCGGGCACACTGCTAGCCGCAACCGGTCGTCACCGGGACCACTACGCTCGCGAACGCACGCACAATGGTGCCGATCTATTCTCCGTGCACACCATTACGGCCAGTGTCGGCATCTTCACACAGCCGGGCACGCTTCCGGTCTATCTGGCCATCGGTGAGTTCAGGGTTGGTGCGTTCGAACCGGTGCTGCTCTTCAACGGGGTAGCGCAGGAGGTACCCGATCGGATCGTGCTCGAAGCGGCAGTGACGGATGTCACTTCGATCGTCGACATTTATCTGGTGGATGTCGATCCCGTGACAGGAAAGCAGAGCCAACGCTGGGTCACGCCAGGGTCCATGACGAGCGGCGTCGGCGCCATCGGCAGCAACGGCCATTTGATCGACGGTGGGATCACCACGCAATTGACGGGTCCGCAACCGGGCAGGGTGCGCATACGCGCGAACAATCCCGTGCGCGATATTCTGACGTCGCCGACGCGTTATGCACGCGTCGTTGCACGCTGCCTCTGTGATCCGGCCAATGTCAATGATCTCGCGCCGCTGATCGGACGCACCGGCATCAGAATTGCCGGCGCCCACGACACTTACGGCGTAGTGCCGCGTGGATCGAGGCTGGTTCCTTGCCTACAGCGCGCGCCAGCTGCCAATGGTCTGTTTACGGGGCAATACATGGCGCCGAATTTCAATTTCATCTTTCCGGAAAACCTGATGCCGGGCGATCCAGTGGTGCCGAACAACTTCTGGTCGCTCGGCTTCCTGGTCAATGGCGAAGGCCCGGGCACGGGTGGGCTCACGCCGACGCCCTGGTAATGCGGCAGTAAGAGCTGGCGCGAAACACTTTGAGTAACGACGCATTTGGAGGCTGTGGTGGACGCACAGGTAGATAATACGGGAACACGCCAGCATTCCCTGCGAACATGGCTGACCGCGTGCGCATTGCTCATGTGGGTGGCGCTGAACGCTCAGGACGCATGCGCTGGAGCCGGCACAGCAACCCCGCCTGCGCCGGGGCTCGGAACACTGCCGGCCCTTGGCGCTGTTGCGCCGGATCTGCTGCCGCCAATATTTTCGGCGCCCCAACAAGACATCATAGGTTTTACAGCCATCGGCTTCCTGAAGAGCGCGACCGTCAGCGACGCACTCTGTCCGGGGCTTCCCAAGGCTCAGTGGGGCGGCACCGCGGTCATCAACGAGGTGACCATCATCATTCCCTGCAACACCGTGATGCAGATGCCAGCGGCAACTTTCACCTGGGCCAATCTATTCGACGCCAAGCAATTCGCCACGGTGCTGGTTCCACCAGCAAGCCTGACGTTGCCTGTTTCAACTCGCGGTGACACGCGCGCAGCCTTCAGGTACCCATCGACCGAGATCCGCATCGAGGGCAACATCGTTGCCGGTCAGCATATTGCGGGTTTGGTTCACATCTCGCAGCAGTCGCTCAATACCGGGACTGGCATCATCACCGGATTCGACCACGCCAAGGGCGTCATTTTCGTCGGCGGCCGTGCGGATGGTCTCGCCGAAGTCCGGCTACAGCTCAACGATCCCAACGGCCGTTTCAGCGCGGGCCAGTCACCTGATAGCCGCTTCAGCGTTGATAGTGACAATCCGACGATCAAGGCGAGCACCGGTTATCCGATGTGCGTGCCACGCTACGATCCCAGCATCGCCGATGATCCGGCGTGCCCCCGACGTAATCGGCCACTCACTGCGAACGGTTGCCGTAACTTCGCAGCCGCTGGAATTTTCCTGCCGGCTGGTCGTGATTTTGCGCCACCTGCACCGGGCGCGATCTATTGCAGTGCGTTCCTGATGGGTGATCCGGCGACCGCACTCGACAATGAGCCAAATTCTCGCGAGCAGGCTCCCTTTGAGATCGGCGACCTCATCGCGTATTCTGGAACGTTGCTCATGGGCGACGGCAACGGTCCCAATCGATCCGACACGATTTCGGTGCACACCATCACCGCCAATGTCGGCATTTTTACCGCGCCCGGCACTTTGCCCGTGTACATTGCAATCGGTGATTTCAACATCAGTGCCGAGGCGCCGCGGTTTTTCAACGGCGTGCGGCAAGAGGCTCCCAATAGGTTGTTTCTTGAAGCGTCGGTGACCGATGTGACGGGGATCGTGGACATCTATCTGGTGGATCTCGATGCGGTAACCGGGCAGGAAACACAGCGCTGGATTACGCCGGCCAGCATGACCGGCGGCATCGGCGCTGTCGGCAGCAACGGACAGATCATCGACGGCGGTATCACCACGCAATTGACCGGGCCGCAGCCCGGTCGCGCGCGTATTCGTGCGGTCAAATCGACGCCGGGTATCCTGCAGTCGCCGACCCGCTACATACGTGTCGTCGTGCGATCGTTGTGTGATCCCGCCAACGTCAATGGCACAGCGCCTCCGCTTGCCGACCCGAGTGCGGCTCCAGTGGAGTGCCTCAAGCGGGCGACAGCTGCGAACGGGCTTTATACAGGGCAATATTTCGCACCGACACCCAGTTTCATTTTTCCGGAGAACCTCGTGGCCGGCGATCCGCCTGTCCCCTACAATTTCTGGGCGCTCGGATTTCTCGTCAATGGCGAAGGGCCAGCTACCGGTCCGCTGATCCCGACACCCTGGTAGTTTGCGCCGAGCCGTGATCGTCGCGGCACGGTGCACTCGCATGCTATCATATGCGTTAGGAGCGGCGGAGCAGCCGTTCGTGATGGCGGCGCGACTGGGAGTTTGTCTATGAATTCAAGCCGAATTACGAAAATCGCCTTCATCGGCTTTGGCGAGGTCGGCCAGCGCTTTGCCACGGACTTTCGCGAACAGCCGGCAATTTCGATGACGGCCTTTGACGTGCTGTTTTTGGCAACCGAGCTGAGAGAGACCGCGCAAGCGCGCGCCGCCAACCTCGGCGTGGCACCCATGCAATCAGCCGAGAACGCCTGCGGGTCCGCCGATATCATCTTTTCCGCCGTCACCGCCGATCAGACGGAAAACGTTGCCCGGCAGGCGACGGCGTTTCTCAAGTCGGGCCAGATATTCTTTGACGTGAACTCTGCTTCGCCGGAAACGAAGCGTCGCGCCGCTCGCGTCGTTAACGCAACCGGCGCGGACTATGTTGAAGCCGCAGCCATGGCGCCCGTGCGCACGCCGGGAATTGCGGTGCCCATACTCGCCGGCGGCCCGCGATCGGCTGACGTGGCCGAGCGGCTCAACGCTATGGGCATGTGCATCACGTCGGTGGCGCAAGACTACGGCCGGGCATCGGCGATCAAGCTCTGTCGCAGCATCATGATCAAGGGCATCGAAACGCTGATGGTCGATTGCTCGAAGGCCGTCACCCATTTCGGCGTTGCACGCGAAGTCTACGCCAGCCTTGGGCAAACATTTCCATCGATCGACTGGGCGAACCTAGCGGACGCCATGACGGAGCGCGTGGCCACGCACGGCGTACGACGGGCCGCAGAAATGCGCGAAGCAGCGGACATGTTGCGAGAAGCCGGGTTCAACGAGGCACTCGCCAACGCCATTGCAGAGGCGCAGGCACGCGGCGCAAAAGGCCGCAACATAGCTGGCGCGTAATTACACGCGGTCAGCGTGAACTGAATAGCGCGGGCGCCCCGCCATAAAGTCAGCGCTTTTCCTGCGCTTTGCGGAGCGCAGCCGCGAGCGCGCTTTCGCCTTGCGCGGGATTATTGACCGGACGAAAGCCGGCGGCCGGGCGCGGCGCCGCGTTCGTCACAGCCGGTTTGGCGCCATGGGCGCCGGCGACGGTGCCGCCACCAACGTTGCCGCTCTTCATGGTCAGGGCGATGCGCTTGCGGGCGGCGTCGACCTCCTTGACGCGTACACGCACGACGTCGCCAGCCTTGACGATCTCACGCGGGTCTTTGACGAACGTATCGGCCAACTCCGAGATATGCACCAGGCCATCCTGGTGCACGCCGACATCGACGAAGGCGCCGAAATTGGTGACGTTGGTGACGACGCCTTCGAGCTGCATGCCGGGCTTTAGATCGCTGATCTTTTCGACGCCATCCTGGAAAGTCGCGGTCTTGAATTCGGGTCGCGGATCGCGGCCGGGCTTTTCCAACTCGGCGAGGATGTCGGTCACCGTCGGAATGCCGAAGCGATCATCGGCGAATTGCGCGGGGCGGATCGACTTCAGGAAGGCGCGGTCGCCGATCATCGCCTTGAGCGGTTTTTGGGTCGCGCCGGCGATCTTCTCGACGAGATCATAGGCCTCGGGATGCACGGCCGACCCATCGAGCGGATTCTTGCCGTTCATGATGCGCAGGAAGCCCACCGCCTGTTCGTAGGTTTTCGGCCCCAGCCGCGGCACTTTCTTGAGTTGCGAGCGCGACGCAAACGCGCCGTTCGCGTCGCGGAACGCGACGATGTTGTCGGCCAGCGTCTTGTTGAGGCCGGACACGCGGGCGAGCAGCGCGACCGAAGCCGTATTGACGTCGACACCGACGGAGTTGACGCAATCCTCAACCACTGCATCGAGCGATTTTGCGAGGCCGGACTGATCGACATCGTGCTGATATTGGCCGACGCCGATAGCCTTTGGGTCGATCTTGACGAGTTCGGCAAGCGGGTCCTGCAGGCGACGCGCAATCGACACCGCGCCACGCAGGGAAACATCGAGCTGCGGGAATTCGAGCGCTGCCAATTCGGATGCCGAATAGACGGATGCGCCGGCTTCCGAGACCATGATCTTGGTCAGCGCGAGTTGCGGCATCTTTTTGATCAGTTCACCAACCAGTTTGTCGGTTTCGCGGCCCGCCGTACCGTTGCCGATCGCGGCGATGTCGACTTTGTGCTTCATCGCCAAGGCGGCGAGGACGGCGAGCGAGCCCTGCCAATCGTTGCGCGGTTCGTGCGGATAGATGGTGGTGGTTTCCAGCAACTTGCCGGTGGCATCGACGACGGCCACCTTGCAACCCGTGCGGATGCCGGGATCGATGCCCATGGTCACACGCGGACCGGCGGGCGCCGCCAACATGAGATCTTTCATGTTCTTGGAAAACACCGATATGGCGTCGCGATCAGCGATTTCCTTGAGCAGGCTCATCAGGTCGACGGAGAGCGACACCGAAAGGCGCGCACGCCACGCCAAGCGCACGCTGTCGGAGATCCATTTGTCGCCGGGACGTCCCCTGTCGCTGAGGCCGAATGCGACCATGATCTTGCCCTCGGCGGGATGCGGTCTGCCCGGCTCCGTCACCACATCCAGTCCGAGATCGAGAAAGCCTTCGTTGCGGCCGCGCAAGAGCGCCAACGCGCGATGCGAGGGCAGATCCTTGATCCGCTGATTGAACTCGAAATAGTCGGAGAACTTGGCGCCGTCGGCCGCCTTGCCCTTGATCAGCGTGGACGTGACGATGCCATGGTCCCACAGCCAGGACCGCAGGCTCGTCACCAACTCGCTCTTGTCGCCGATACGCTCGATGAAGATGGAGCGCGCGCCATCGAGCGCGGCCTTCACATCGGCCACGTCCTTGCCCGCATCAATGTACTTTTGTGCTTCCGCTTCCGGATTGAGCGCAGGGTTGGCGAGCAGCGCATCCGCCAAGGGTTCAAGGCCGGCCTCGCGTGCGATCATCGCCTTCGTGCGCCGCTTCGGTTTATAGGGCGCGTAGAGGTCCTCGAGGGCCACTTTGTTGTCGGCTGCATTGATGGAGCGCTGCAGGTCGGGTGTCAGCTTGCCCTGCTCGTCGATCGACTTCAATACCGTCGCGCGGCGCTCTTCCAGTTCGCGCAGGTAGCCAAGCCGTTCGTCGAGTTTGCGCAATTGCGTATCGTCGAGGCCGCCGGTTTTCTCCTTGCGATAGCGGGCGATGAACGGGACGGTCGAGCCTTCGCCTAACAGTTCGACGGTCGCCGCCACCTGCGCGACATTGACGCCGAGCTCGCGCGCAATCTGCTGATTTATCTTATCCATGGTCGGCATCTCCAATGCGGAATCGTGCGGACCCTATCACCTCCGAGGCGGCAGAAAAATGATGCCGAAGCCGTCATCCAACGCCAAGATGCACGATATGTATCAGGCGGGGCCATAGATTGCCGCGAGCGTCAGCGCGGCGACAGCGACAACCGTCAGGCCGAGCCGCAAGCGGCCATACCATTGTGGCGCTTCGCCTAGGCCCGTCGACCAGATTTCGTATACTCCCCAGATGCCTAGCGCGACTGCTAGAGTGATCAGGCCGCTACGTCCGCCGAGCCATACCGCAAGGAGTGACAAAAGTGACGGCACTATAGAAAACCCGAAGCGGCGCCACGCGTCGCTGCGATCGGCAGAGGCAACGGCCAGCCCCCATTGGCTGCCACCGACAAACGACAATATCACCGCGCCATACTGGATGAGTGCCGCCTGAGCGGGCACGCGCATGGCTGCGCCGAGCGGGAAATTAGTCGCGACCTCAGCCGCGAGCACAATGAAGGGTACCAAGCCTACTATACCGAGAATAGCCGCCGGGCGTGGCAACGAAGTGTCACGAAACGGTGTCATTGGCAGCACGCCCTCACTCACGCGTGGAGAATCGTCTCAGAAAGTTTATACTCCGACATCCGCCGGCAGGCCACCCATGATCCGCAAACCTACTTACCGCGGGTTGACAGCGCGCCCCGGCGCACTGCAACGCTAAGGTCCATCGTAGCCATTCGCGTAACGTGTACCAGCGTCAGCTCGTTACTTGAGGCTTCCGGCGATGTCGATGCTGCCATGCAGCCCTACAAGGAACGGGTTGGCATTCTTGCTCACCGTTACCGCGGCCTTTGCGGTAACGAGTTTTACTGCCGCCGCGCAGTTCATGGCCGGCAAGGCGTGCGCCGTGCAGCCCGAGGGCGCGGCGACGAATATTCTTACTCTGTCAGCAACGTGCGGTTCGGCCACTTTCAAGGTGGACGCAGCGCTACGCCGTTTGGGTGACCTGCGCATCGCAGCCGACAGCAACATCTACGTCCGCAAGATCAGCCTTGTTTATGGCAGCGCGACGGGCGGCACGACAGAGCGTACCGAAATTCAATGGCATCGCCTGTTGGGTGGCGGGGAAACAACGCAGGCATTCCCAGCGACACGTTCCGGGCTTGGTTTGCTCTCGGTGACGGTCGACGTCAATCCAACGGGCTACGGGAGCGAACGCGTGCAGTTGGCGCTGGCAGGGGCGAGCGTCGGTGAACAGATGCCCCAATCGTCAAGCGTACAAGCCAAATTGACGACTGCGCCGCAGTCACTCGCCGACTGGGTGTTGATCGGCAGCACGGTGGCGCACTTGACGCAGTTGCGCGACACGGTCGCGATCGGCCGCGGCAAGGGCCGCTTTGACGGCTTGGTGATTTCAAGTCGCGTCAACGATCTACCGGTGCAATCAGTCGTCGTGGTGCTGGTCAACGGCCCTCCATTCTCGGCCGATCTACGGACCATGCTGGCTCCGGGCGCGCTGAGTGGCGTCATCACAATAGACCCGCCGGATTTCCTGCATGAGGTGATCGTCACTTACGCAGCCTCGTCGGCGCAGTTGCGCGTTCCGACTCTGGAAATCCGCGGCCACTATGCCGAAAGCTGGGTCGGCCGGGTCGGCGAGAACCGGCAATATGCCGGCGGCTGGATTCTGCTCGGAACCGCTGACGTCGTGGTGGGCAGCCACGCGTCCGCAAAGCGCGACGGCTATCGCGTTGCCGGGCAGGACGGACCGTTCAAGAAACTGCGTTTCGTTGCCCGTCGCGGCGCAGTTGATCTGGCGGATGTAACGGTGGACGCGGGCGACGGGCGGCAGGAAACAGTGCCCGTCAACGCAGTGCTTCTGCCGGATGCACAATCGGCGCCGGTTACATTTGCCAGCGGCCCGCTGCCGTTAGCCAGTATCATCATCAATCCACGGCTCCGCCCCAACAGCCGCCTCGACGCTTCGGTGGAAGTCTGGGCCCAGTATTGACCGACGCACGGCGCCAGCGCCGCCGATTATTTTTTCTTCACGATGGATTTGGTCTTGGCGGGCGCCGCGACGACCGGAGCAACAGCCGGTGCATCGGCTACGGCTGCCACGCCACGAGCGATCGTGTTGGGGTCGACGAGTTCGCCCAGTCCACGCGGGCCCGTATACATAACGAAGCCCAGCTCATCGAGTTTTTTCTTGGCTTCGGCGATATAGGCGGCCCGCGTCAGATATTCGATGACAAAAATTTTCTTGCCGCTCTTTTGCGCACTTAGCAAAAGTGCTGAGCTTTCCGACACATCGTCTGCCTTGTTGCGGTCTTCCTTGTGCGAAATGCCGAACAACAGGTCTTCTTTGGCGATGCCGTCGATAGCTGCGACATAGGCCTTGTTATCCATCAATTCCTCAGCATTCTGCACGAGAATGGCGACGTCCGGTTTTTTTGCCCGCATGTAGTCGGTCAGCTTGATGATGAAATCGCGCATTTTTTGACGCACGTCTGCAGTGTCACCGAAATAGTAATAAGCGTCGGCGCGATCGATATAAAACCCATCAAAGCCCTGGGCGATCACTCGATCGGCAAATGCATCCGGCTTACCGAAGATAATATTCTGCCAAGTCGGTTCCCAGTATTTGACGAGGAAGTTTTCCTTCCACTCCTTGTTTTCCTTGCCGACCCAAGACGGCTTCTTCTTGGTCCATTCCTTTTTCCAGTAATAGCGATAGCTCTCGGCCTCGCCGACACTGAAATAGGCGATCACCAATCGCTTCGAGCCATCAGGCTTTTTCTTCAGCGCCGCGACTTCCGATGGCGTCAGCTGCCGCTCGACGCCGTTGGGATAATCCTCGCTGTCGATCACCACGACATCGTAAGGGGATGCCGCAATCTTGGCCTGTTGCGCCGCATCGAGGTTCTTCAATTGGAAAGCCCAGGTCTTGGCATTCTGAAATGGATTTTCCCGAGCCTGCGCGAGCGCTCCGCCGACGCTGGCCAGCAGCAGGACGGCACCGACGGCGAACCGCGTCAGAGAAGTCTGAAAACAAGTCATTGCTCAATCCACCATGCTGCCGGGAGTTCAGTGCACGTCTCCTATCACGGTCGGCCGCGGCTCCGACAGGGGGGTGTGGGCGAAACAGCTGAGCGCAAGTGCGCCATAACTGATTGAGTGACCCACAGATCACGCCAACTCAGGCCCACCGACAATTACCATGCGGTGCCGGCCGGACATTTCTCCTTGATGAACTCCGGCGTTCCGGCTTCAGCGGCGAGAGTGACGGGGGCGGTCGGGTCGCCACCGTCGAGCGCTCGGGTCGGGAAGACGGGGACCAGACCGCGCTTGACAGCCTCGGACCTGACGGCGGCGATGGCCTCGGCGCTGCGCAGGTATTCCACTGGAAAAATCGGCTTCCACTGCCAGCGCAACTGGTCGAGAAACTTGAGGGCCGTGCTGATGTCGGCTGGCTGATTGCGGTCGCCGGTGCCAGTCTTTGAATAGAACAGCTCCTCCTTGGCGACCGCATCGATGGTGCGCCGGTAGCGCCGATTGACCAGCAGATCTTCGGCATTCTGCGCGATGACGATGAAACCCGGCTTCAGCTTGCGCGCCTCGGCGGCGAGTTCGGCAACAAAATCCATCATCGCGGCCTGGGCATTCGGATTGAGCGGCGACGTATGCTCCCACATATCGACGCGATCGAGATAGACGCCGTCGAAACCGGCCGCGATGATGCGTTTGAGATAGCTGTCCTGACCCGAGACGATGAGACTGCGCCAACCTGGATCCCAGAAGCGCACCATCCAGGCTTTGGGCCAGGCACAATTCTCACGTTCAAGCCAAGCGGGTTTGCTGGTTTTCCAGGCTTGATCAAAATAGTAGCGGAACTCCTCGGCCTCGCCGATGGACAAGTATGAAATCACGACACGACGACTGCCGTCGGACTTAGTTTTCAGTCGCGCCACATCTTCGGGGCCAAGGGGAGTTTTGCCGCCCTCGCGCGCGTAGTCAGTAACCAGCATGTCGACATCTCGCTTGCCCAAAGCGTCGATGTCGACCTTGTCGAGTTGGTAGTGCCAGCTTTTGACATGGGCCAATGGCCGACCGCCCGACCAAGCCGCCAGCGCGTCGCCCGGCACATCCCGCCACTGCCACGCAAACCCGCCAAAACCCAACGCAACGGCGAGAAGCAGCGCTCTTCGGATCATCATTGCAAGGTCCCGCACAACTGACGGTCACTGACTTTTCCCGCCGCCGAATGATCAGACGTCAATCATAGTTGCCAGCGCACCGCAACTGCGGCGCCGCTGTCGGATGCAACTAAACTGTGTTAGCGACCGTCGGCAACACTCCATGGATCAACGCACGCATGGCCAAATATGATTGCACGAAGTGTCCGGGCTTCTGCTGTTCCTATCCGGTGATTCCAATCAATCGTCGGGACGTCGAGCGGTTGGCCAAACATTTCGAGGTTGATTTCGAGACCGCTAAGGAACGTTTCACCAAGGAAGCGCACGGGCGGAAATTCTGTCTGCGCCGCAAGACGGACGAGCATTTCGGGCGCATCTGTCGGTTTTTCGATACCGAGGCGCGCCGCTGCAGTGTGTATGAAGCGCGGCCGTCGACGTGCCGCGACTATCCCGTGCAGAAGCGTTGCGGCTATTACGATTTCCTCAAATTCGAGCGCGAACAGCAGGGCGACGAAACCTGGATTGCGCGGACAGACACGGGTAACTGGCGGTGACACCTTTTCCCGACGGTCGGGTTTAGTTGCCGGAGATCACGCCACGTTAAAATTATCTACAAAATGTGATCGACGGCAGCTATCAAATCTTCAACACACTGGCGAATTTTAGTGTTTCTCCCCTACTTGTGGTTGGACAAATAGCGGTTTGCGTGGCAGATTTGTCTCCTCTTCAACGCAAACGGAGGACACGATGGCGCTCGACGCACATCTGGCTGAGTTGACCGAGAAGCACCGGCTTCTGGAGCGTAGAATAGATCAAGAGATGTCGCGGCCTGCCCGCGATGACGTCAGAATAAGACGTCTGAAAAGTGAAAAACTCAAACTCAAAGACGAAATGGCCCGGTTAAGTGGCACTCGACACTGATCGGCTGCCAGCTATTCTGTCATGCACGGTTGGCGTCACGGTGTGACGCGGCGTTGTGACCGCAAAGCCGCGTCACACCGGGCATGTCCAACCTTAGCGTAGCTGATTATTGCTGCTTGTCGCGATACGATGCTAAGCACTCCGCTTCCGGACTGATTTGGGGGCAGGGCGCATGGCTTCGGGTTGCAGCAACGGGCTTGATGTGGGCTTTGTCAGTCTGGGCTACGCGAAAGTGGCGGCCCTTGGTGTTGTGCAAGGCGTGACAGAATTGTTGCCGATCTCCTCGACCGCGCACATGCGGATCGTGCCGGCATTATTTGGCTGGCCAGATCCAGGATCGGCGTTCTCTGCGGCGATGCAGTTGGCAGCGCTGGCGGCGGTCGTGAGCTATTTCTGGCGCGATGTAAGGCAACTCATCGTTGGCTCGCTGTCGGCAGTAGGACGGCGGGATTTCGGCGACAAGGATTTCAAGTTTGCCGTAGCGATCGTGCTCGCAACGATCCCCATCGGTATTCTCGGCCTGACGCTGGCGCCGCTGCTCAATACCTGTAATTCACCACTGCGAAGTCTCACTGTCATAGGCTGGGCCAGCATCGGCATGGCCGTCTTGCTGGCGTTCGCCGAGGTCATCGCCAAACATCGCCGCAAGGTCGACGACGCGACGTTATGGGACGCGGCCGTGGTTGGACTGGCACAGGCAGGCGCGTTGATCCCTGGCGTATCCCGCTCCGGTTCGTCGCTGACGGCGGCACTATTTCTCGGCTTCACGCGTGAGGAAGCGGCCCGTTATTCGTTTCTGCTTGGTTTGCCGGCGATCACGCTGGCGGGGCTGAAGGAACTCTGGGAATTGCGTCACGCAGCCTTGGGCGTCGATGGCTGGTCGGTGCTGTGTTTCGGATTGCTCGTGGCGAGTATTTCGGCCTTTGCCGCGATCTGGGGATTGATGCGCATCATGGAGCGTTTTTCGGCGTGGCCGTTTGTCATCTACCGGGCTGCGATGGGTGCTTTCCTAATTACGGCAGTATATCTGGGGTTGCTCGCCTAACACGCCTGACACGCGGCCGCGTTGCGGGACCACGTTAACCATTGCCAAGCAAGGCCGCTTGGTGAGCTTGATAAAAGTCGTACAGAACAGCTGAGATGCTCGGTTGTCGTGAGGATGGCCCGCCGCCGCGTCGCGTCCCACTGCGCGGCGTCTCTTGCAAAAAGTGACTTCCCCAAAATGCCTTCGGTGCGCGCGACAAAAGCCAAACGCCGAATGCCCGCTCGAAACGGTGTGCGGCGGCCGGATCTGCGCCCACCGAAGCCTGCGGCAAAACCATTGCGGCCGAAACAATCCTTGGCAGAGGCGGCGCCGACAATTGCGACCGATGCCGTCGCGATGCTGCTGACGTGCTGGCAAGAAACGCTTGCACATAATTCCGCCGAAAGCGTGCACAAATTACGCATTTCGCTCAGGCAGCTTCGCGTCGTGCTCCGCGTTTTTTCTCGCGCCGATAGAGCCGGACAGTTGAAGCAATTGCAACGGGATCTCGGCGCGCTGGCGCGGCAGGCCGGCCGGCAACGCGACCTTGACGTGATGCTTGAGGTTATGGTCAGGCCACTCCATCAGGCTGGGCCCTCGGTGGACCTGAACACGCTGATTGACGAACTTGAGCGGGCGCGTGAGCGGGCCCAGAAGACCTTCGCCACCGAACTTGGTGGGGCTGAAGCAGTTACGCTCCAGCAGCAGGTGCAAAGCCTGCCCGCGCATTTAAGTAGCGGGTTCAAGGCTGACGCGAAGGATGCCCGCATCGGCAAATGGGCGCGGCGCAACCTAAGGCGGCGCTGGCGCAATCTCAAGCGGCAAGCGGGCGACTTCGAGGCCCTCGATGCGCACGAAATGCACGAGATGCGCAAGTCACTGAAAAAAATGCGCTATGCTTTCGAACTGTTCCGCAGTTTCTGGCCGAAGGCTGTCGGCAACACCTTTCTCAAACGAACACAAAAATTGCAGAGCACATTCGGCTATCTCAACGACGTCGAAAATGCCAAGTCGCTCGAGCAATGGCTGGGTGCTGCAGGCCGTGAACCCGAACTCGAGCGCGCGATCGGGTTCGTTACTGGCGTGCATACAGAGCGGGCGCAAAATGCCCGCAGGAAAATTGCCCGGCAATGGCACAAGTTGTGCGCCACCGAGATCGCTCACGCGTTATCAGGGCATTGACGACTTTGCTGCTCAGCGCAGTCCGTCATGAGTTGCAATTTGGCCGACTTGCAAGCCACCGACACGGGCGTGCGGACGACCGCCGGTCGTCATCGTCAGGAAATAGGCGATCTCGTTGGCGCGCGGAGCGTCAGGGATCATAGCCGTCATGGCGTCGAAGTGCGAACGCACGTAACAGGCGTCCTTGTGATGTAACGGCAAATCAATCATGCACCCCAGCGCGCCCAACTTGACCGCCGATGGAACAATAGCCAGCGCCGAGCCAAGCACTTCGCGCATGCCGTAGCCGCCGGGCACATGCCAGAGAGCACTATGCTCAATTTCACCGGCAGAACCGACGATGGCCCCCTTGCCGTAGGATTCGATCCGCTGCGGGTCATTGCCGAGGGCTGCCAACAGGCGCCGCGCGCAATCGAGGCCGAGCGGCTGCATGGCTTCCATCATTGGAGTGATGTCTTCGACATAGCGGCCGGCATAAGGGTTGGCGACGACGGCACCAATCCAACCTTTGAGGATAGGCAGTGCCGGCGGCGGGCCACCGTCGTGTCTGACTTCCTCGATACCAAGCGCGATCTTGCGGATTTGGATTTCCATGGCGGGAACCTGCGGAGATCTCGGAGTTGTGTGGCCGCATCACCAGGCGGTTAGTTTATTTTTTGCTCAGCGCTTCACCCAGGCCCTTGGCCATGGAAACGAATTCGCTCGGCATCATGACGATGGTCATGGTGTTCTGTTCGGCACCGACTTCGGTAATCATCTGCATCCGCCGCAATTCCAGTGCCGCCGGGCTTTTCATGATCGTCTCGGCTGCTTCGAAAAGTTTGGTGGCTGCCTCCAACTCGGCTTCTGCCTTGATCAAGCGAGCCCTTTTTTCGCGATGGGCCTCGGCCTCCTGCGCCATCGCCCGTTGCATGCTTTCGGGGATCTCCACATTTTTCATCTGGATCCGCTCGGCCTTCACACCCCAGGGCGACGTCACCTTGTCCACCTGCTGCTCGATGAGATGGGCAATGGCATCCTGCTCCTTGAGAACCTCGTCGAGCGAATGCTGGCCGATCACGCTGCGCAAGGTGGTCAGCGCCACCTGTATGACGGCATTGCCGACGTCGGCGACTTCGATGGTCGCGCGCTTGGGATCGGTGATGCGTTGCCAGATGACGGTATTGATCTTGATGGGCACGTTGTCGCGGGTGATGGTTTCCTGTGCCTCGACCGTCGTCGTTCGCGTTCTGAGGTCGCTCCAGGAGACCCATTCAACAAACGGCAATTTGAAAAACAGCCCCGGCCCGGCGGTCCGATTGTAGCGGCCCAGGCGAAACACCACGGCCCGCTCATACTGGTTGGCGACGCGGAGGCACAGCACCGCGAAGATGAACGCCAGTACCAGCACGAGTACGATGACGGGTACTACAAACATGAGATCGCTCGCTATCACCCGGTATCTCCCGCCTTCTGATCTATTTGGGTCACAAAAGCCGGGGGATGGCTAGCCGTTTTGCTGACAATACAGAGGGATCAGAACCCGTGGTTAAGGTCGTGTGCGGAAAAATAATAGCCTAGGCAAAGCGGATGTGCGACACATAGGCGCGGATTCGCGTCGCGACCGCGTCGAGAAAAGAAGACTTTTTCGGAGGGATTACCGATGAATTTCGTTCCTTTGCTACTTCAATTGGTCGGCGGGGCGATTGGTGGCAACGCCGCTGGCTCGGCGGTTAAAGGCTCCAGCCTGGGCACGGCCGGTAATACGATTGCGGGCGCGCTCGGCGGTGGGCTTGGTATGCAAGTTCTCGGCGGGCTCATTCCCGCGCTTGGCGCCACCGGCGGCGCTATGGACATCGGTTCGATCCTTTCAGCACTTGTCGGTGGCGGCGTCACCGGCGGTATCGTGCAATTGATCGTCGGTATGATCAAAAGCCGCATGGCCTGATCGAACTCTTGTTTGCTAGTCGGATGGCGGTTGCGTGCGCGCGGCTGCCATTCGCATTTTTGGCTACAGATATTGCTCACGACCGCGGCGCAGGCGATGGTCGCAATCCCGATCGCTCGTCACCAAGGATTGCATTTATGATCTACGACCACCGCACCTACATCTGCAAATACGGCATGGTGCCTGCGCACATCGCCCTCTACCAGAGATCAGGCTTTGCAGTGCAGCGCCGCCATCTCGGCGAACCCGTGCTGTACGCCACGACGGAGGTCGGCGATCTCAACTCATTTGTGCATATCTGGGCCTACGCCGACCTTGCCGATCGTGCCAAAAAACGCGCCGCACTGGCCGCCGATCCGGAATGGAAAGCCTTTGTTAAGGCCTCGCAGGAGCTAGGCGCCATCGTCGAGCAGCATACCAAAATTTTACTCAAGGCCAGTCTCGTCGCTTAGGCACCGCTGCGAAAGTGGGCGAGCAGTGCGCAGCCGTTCGAATAAGGCGCTTCACAGGCACCTGGCGGGGCACTAAAGTTCAGCCATGACAACACCGACTTCACAAAACGTTGCCGTTCTCCGCTGCGCCGACTGCGGGCAACTTGATGCGGGCCCCCGCGACTTGTGCCCGAAATGTTTCGGCAGGCTCGAGCCGACGCTGGTTCCCGGCGACGGCACCCTCGTGTCCTGGACAATGATCCGCCGGCCACCTGCGGCGTTCCGGGCGGAAGGCGCCTACGCGGTCGCCCTGGTGGCGCTCGACGCGGGCTGCCAGATTACCGGCCGCCTCGCCAATCCCGATGATAACGCTACGCCGGGTAAGCGCGTCGTCGCCACTGCGCTGAAGGACAGCGTGACAATCTTCACCGCGCTCTGAGCGCTTGCGCCACGGCTGCGAACAGGGATTACCATGCTGCTTGGATGCATTGCCGACGATCTGACGGGCGCGACCGACCTGGCGCTGATGCTGACGCGTTCGGGCATGCGGACCGTGCAAGTCATGGAGGTGCCGAAGCCGGGTGCGCTGCTCGATGGTTTCGACGCGGTCGTGGTGGCGCTGAAGACGCGAACGTGTCTGGCTTCGGAAGCCGTCGACCTCTCGCTCAAAACCGCTGATGCGCTGCTGGCGCTCGGCGCGCGGCAGATCTTTTTCAAATACTGTTCGACCTTCGATTCGACGGATGCAGGTAATATCGGCCCCGTCGCCGATGCCTTGATGCAGCGGTTGGGCGTCGATTTCACCATCGCCTGCCCGGCCTTTCCCAACAACAAGCGCACCATCTATCTCGGCCATTTGTTCGTCGGCGACGTGCTGCTTGCCGATAGCCCCATGAAGGACCATCCGCTGACACCGATGCGCGACAGCAATCTCGTCAATGTGCTGCAGCGGCAAAGCAAACACAAAGTGGGCCTGGTTCCGTTCGCGACTGTCGCCAAAGGGCCGGAGGCGATCGGTGACGCGTTCATCTCGGCACGCGCACGCGGCGAGCGCTATGCCGTCGTCGATGCGCTCACCGACATGAACCTTTATGATATCGGCACGGCATTGGCCGACATGAAGCTGATCACTGGTGGCTCTGGCATTGCGATCGGCCTGCCAAGCAATTTCGTGCGGCGGGGGGCGATGCAGGCAACACCGGCGCCGCAGACGATGATTGCGCCGAAGGGGCGCGCGGTCGTCATCGCCGGTTCCTGTTCGGAGGCTACCCGAGGGCAAGTCGCCGCCGCGATTGCCGCGGGGATGCCCGCGTTCAAGATTGATCCGCTGGGCCTCATTGGCGGTGGGATTAGCGTCGCCGCTATCGTGGCAGAAGTCGTGAAAACACCGGACCAACGCCCGGTGCTGGTCTATTCGAGCGCCGATCCCGCTGGCGTGCGCGCGGCGCAGGCCGAACTCGGTCGCGATCGTGCCGGCCAATTTGTAGAGCAAGCGTTGGCTGAGATTGCCGAGGCCTTGGTCGGTGCAGGCTTCACGCGTTTGATCGTAGCGGGCGGCGAAACCTCCGGAGCGGTCGTGCAGAAATTGCGTCTCTCGACACTTGAGATCGGGCCGGAAATCGATCCTGGCGTGCCATGGACACGGGCGGTCGGGCGCGATCTGGTGCTTGCGCTCAAAAGCGGCAATTTCGGAGGCCGTGATTTCTTCCTCAAGGCCTGGAGCAAACTGGCCTGAAAGTCGCTAGTTTCCTGATCGATCGCGAAGTTCGTCCGATTATTCGGCTGCTGTTTGCGAACTTCGCGATCAATCAGGACACTAGAAAAATCAATGGTTCCAGTGTGATTCAGATTTGTAAATTCGTTCCGGTGTCAGCCGCATGATCCGACGAATTTACAAATCATCACACTAGGGTCGTTCCGATTTTAGTGGAATGGGGGAACGACCCTAGCTCTTTGTTTTGTCGTGCTTCTTTTCGGAAAACCGCTGCACACCCCGGATCTCGTCCGGGGCATGCTTTATCCGGAAGCACTCCAGCGATCATTGCTTCGGCAATGTCTTGCGCGCCGCCGCCGCATCGTGCGCATTGCAATAA
>JANXWC010000204.1 GCA_025351355.1 Hyphomicrobiaceae bacterium | reverse complement strand
GACCACGGCGCCGCTGTCCGATCCCATCTTGCATGTACCGACAGGATGGAAAATCGTGGTCGAAATGTCGCCGGCCGCGGCCGCCAAGGCAGCGTCGCTCTCGATCTCCGGTCCCGGCCGGAACTCTTGCGGTCGGTATTTCGCCAACGCGGGCATACCAACAATGCGGCGCGTAATCCGCACGGCGTCGGCGGCCACTTGCCGGTCGTCCTCGGTTGCCAGGTAGTTGGGCCGGATCTCCGGATGCACAAGTGGATCCGGCGAGGTCACGCGCACCCAGCCACGGCTGGTCGGACGCAAATTGCAAACGCTGGCCGTGAAGGCCGGAAACGGATCGAGCGGTTCGCCAAATTTAGGTAATGTCAACGGCTGCACATGATATTGCAGATTGGGCGTATCGCGGCTCGGATCGGAGCGCGTGAAGGCGCCCAATTGCGATGGCGCCATGGTCATCGGCCCGCGCCGCGTCGCCGCATATTGCAAGGCAAACCCCGCCCGCTGGAGCAAGCTCTGATAGCGCTCGTTCATCGTCTTGACGCCTTCAACCTTGAAGGCGCAGCGCACTTGCAGGTGATCCTGCAGATTTTCGCCGACCCCCGGTAAATCATGCAGCACCGTGATGCCGACACGCCGGAGCAGGTCGCCGGCACCAATGCCGGAGAGCTGCAGCACCTGCGGCGTGCCGATACTGCCGGCCGCCATCACCACTTCGCGTCGCGCCGTTGCTGTTACCTGCCCGCCGCCGTGCATAAAGGTTACACCTGTCACGCGACGGCCCTGCAGCGTCAACCAGCGCACCTGCGCATGCGTCAACACGGTCAGATTTGTGCGCCCCATGACCGGACGCAAGAACCCCTTCGACGTATTCCAGCGCAAGCCCGATTTCTGGTTGACCTGGAAATAGCCACAACCCTCATTCTCGCCGCGATTGAAATCATCTATCTTCGGGATGCCGGCTTCGGCAGCAGCATCGCGAAAAGCATCGAGAATATCCCAGCGAATCCTGGCATTCTCGATGCGCCACTCGCCGCCGCGTTGGTGCAAGCCATCGAACGCAGACGGTTCCAGCGCCAGCTGATCCTGATGCTTCAAAAAGTACGGCAGGCAATCATCCCACGACCAGCCGGTATTGCCGAGTTGACGCCACTGGTCGTAATCGCGCGCCTGCCCGCGCATGTAGATCATGCCGTTGATCGAGGAGCAGCCACCGAGCACGCGGCCGCGCGGATAACTCAGTCTGCGCCCATTCAGTCCGGGTTCAGCACCCGTGCTGTAGCCCCAATCGGTGCGCGGATTGCCCATCAGGTAGAGGTACCCGACCGGAATGTGGATCCAGTGGTAATTGTCTTTACCGCCGGCCTCCAACAGCAGCACCCGCGCCTTCGGGTCTGCCGACAGGCGGTTGGCCAGCAGGCATCCGGCAGTACCAGCACCGACGACGATATAGTCGTAGGCATCATTCATTACAGCAGCGGCCATGCAGGAAACTTCTCTCGTGGCGGTTGGGGTGTTAAACCAACTGCAGGGATAGCCGAGAGACAGGCAAATACCAAGCCGAGGTTCCCGTGTTCAGTAGCCGCCACCGAGCCGACGTCCAAGAAACAAAACCTCGCCGCCGCCGCGCGGCGTGGCAACCAGTTCATCAAAGCCAAGGCGCCGGTAGAACCCCACATTGCGCTGCTCGCGGCCTGTCACCACGTGGATGCCGATAACGCCATCGGCGCGAAGTTGCGAGAATAGAGCTTCGATCAACCGTTCGCCGATACCATGCCCACGAAAGTCGGCATCGAGATTGATGTGGAGGTGCGCAGGATAATCGACGCAATAAGCAGCAAATGTCTGAAAGTAGCCAAGTGTGGCGAAGCGCGGGGACGTCGCTGGGTTAATCCGGCAGCCGACGAGATAACCGACCACAACGCCGCCCGACTTTGCAATGAATACAAGCTCGCGCTCGTACACCAGGTACTGGCTGAGCCACAATTCTTGGAACGCCCGCGCCGCCACTGGATCATCCGGCCAGCGGGCTGCGGCCGACCGGAAAATGCGTTCGATTCCAGCAATCAGTGCAGCACTGTCACGCCCCACCGCTTCGAGATCGACCAGCCGATGGATCGTTACGGACAGGCCCGGATCGCCAATCCAACTCATGCGTCGACGCCGACGGCTGCCTGCAGCAAGCCGAGAGTTTCGATCATGTCGCTACCCGCAAAAATGAAGCCGCTAACTCCGGCCTGTTGTAAGGCCGCCTCCAGCCGTTTGGGCCGACCGGCCAAGTACACTTCTGTTGCACCCGCGGTCCGCAACAACGACGCGATTGCGTCTCCCAATTCGCCGTAACTTTCGTCGCTGCCGCAAATACAAGCCACGCTTGCGCCGCTGTCGGCAAAAGCTTGTCCGGCATCAGCCGATTGTAACAGCGGCTCCGACTGCACAACCGCAATGCCGCCGGCAGCAAGAAAGTTCGCGGTCCACGTCGCGCGTGTAGCGTGGCTGGCAAGGGGTCCGAGACAGGCCAGGAACACGCGCGGTTGCTCGCCATGACGCACGGCATATTTATCGGCCCGCGCGCGCAAGAGCTCGAACGGTTCCGACGCCCGGAACGGCACCAGCGGCAGCACCCGCGCGCCATCAAGGTCCGTCCCCAACGTCGGCTGCTCCGGCCACGGCGTCACGGTGATCCCATCATCTCCGAGGCGCGGAAACGCAGTGGTGCCTGTCAGCTGGATTTTGCCGGTGGCGATTGCTTGACGTTTGGCGGTTGCTGTGTGGGCAATCCTGTTCTGCCACGCCCCGGTCGACAGCATCGCTGCTAGGCCCCCGGCAGCCTCGATTTCCTGAAACAGCTTCCAGGCTGCCTGTTCAAGGTCGGCGGTCAACGTTTCGATCGCGAAGCTGCCGCCCGCCGGGTCCAACACACGTGCAAGGCCGCTTTCCTCCATCAGCACGATCGAGGTATTGCGCGCCATGCGGCGGGCGAAGGCATCTGGCTGGCCCAGCGCCCACGTAAATGGCAGCACCGTGATACAATCGGCTCCACCCATGGCCGCCGTTGCCGCCGCCATCGTCGTGCGCAACATATTTACCCACGGATCGCGCTTGGTCATCATTGCACGCGCGGTTTCGGCGGTGACCGTTACCTTTACGGCACCCGGCGCGCCGCACGCCTCACAAATTTTTGTCACCAGTCGTCTGATCGCCCTGAACTTAGCCAACCCCATGATTTGATCGGCATCGACGGCTAAGTTGATCGCAATCTTCGGCAACACTTGCGCGGGCGTGATGCCTGCGACTTCTACAGCCCGTAGATAGGCCACCACGACCGCCAGCACACCCGCCAATTCCTGCGCCTCGCTGGCACCGGCCGCATGCCAAACGTGGCCATCGGCCCTGAGTACGGTCACATGCGGCCACGGCAGAGCTTGCCGCACCAACTCCGCCGTTTGCGCCAAAGCCTGGGGCAATGAAATTGGCAACCCGCCTGTTTCGGCCAACGTGCCCAGCGGATCATAGTTAAAGGCACCCCGCCGTTGCGCGCCTGCTAGCCCCTGTTGATCCCATATCTGGATCAAGCTTGCCGCCGCCTCCACCGCCCCAGCGCCGGCCTTCAGGGCCACCGGGCACACATCCAGCAGCACGCCGTCGAGCGCGCGAGCGAGGTCAGCTCTGCCACCCGGCACACCGCTCAAACCCGGTGCTGCAATCTGCAACAGAACCGACGTGGCCCCACCTGTCAGATCCTCAAGAATTGCCGCATTGACCGCTGCCGGATCGGTTTCCGCCTGCACCTGCCGGATATCCCAAGCCAGGCCCTGGTGCCGGGACAACGTGGGCAGCGCGACACTTCCCGCTGGACGTTGGCTGAATAGCGGCTCGATCCGCAGGCCGTCAGCAGTGCGGGCGACCAAGCGGTGGTCAAAATCTCCCCCATTGAGCGCCTTATCGATAAGGCGCCGCCAGTCGGGCAACGACGCGGACGGAAAATCGCCTGCGAGGGTGGCCGGTACTTCGGTGAGCGGAGCCGTCATTGGCCAATTCCTTCTGGTGCGTCGGCGTAGGCTCTACCCTGCCAGAAGCCCCGGGAAAAGCCCGGCGAGCCAAGCAAGGCGTCTGTTGAAGCACGCCGGTGCCTTTCATCGCCCCGATATGCCCACTTTTATAAAGCAAAGACTCGGTAAAGTTCTTGGCGACGGAGGCAAGTTAAGACAGTATATCAGCCTGCCCCGCCCGCTCTCTCGGAGTTCAGCCCTGTGCACCGCCCGTCGCTGCCTGCATCGAAGTTTTTTTCTGGAATGATCACTACGGCCGTCGCCGTGGTCCTGCTTGCTGCTGTCGGTATCGAGGGCGCGCAGGCCCAAAGCCGCGCGCAGAAAGTCACGAAAGCGAGTAGCGAGCCGCAACAGCGCGGCGAACGTGTGCAAACCAGCTTTCAATTTCCGGTCGGCGCGCTGGTTATCGTCAACAACGAACGACGTCTTTACTATATCACGGGCAAGGGCGAAGCCGTGCGCTATCGCGTCGCCGTCGGCAAGAACGAAGAGCTGTGGATGGGCCGCACCTTCGTCGCAGCCAAGGTCGTCGATCCCCGCTGGATACCCATCAACGGCGACGAACCCGTCGAGGGTGGCAGCCCCGCCAATCCGCTCGGCAAGCGCGCGCTGTATCTAGATTGGTCGCTGTTGCGCATCCATGGCACGCCGTCGCGCGGCAGCATCGGCAGCGCCGTTTCCAATGGCTGCATTCGCATGCTCAACGAAGACGTCATGGACGTATTTGAACGCGTCCACTTCGGCGCGCCGGTCTATGCCATCCGCTCGTGGAAAGACGCCAGCCTCTACGACGACACAAAAGTCGCCGACAAAATTTACCACGATCCTGAAGCGCACGAGCAGGCAAAGGAAGTGTTGCAGGAGCAGTTGCGCGAACGCGCCGGTGACCTGCGCGACCGTGAAACCAGCCTGCGCCGCGACCGGCAGAAAAATCGCGCCGCCGACGCCACCATAATGCGCCTCAACGGGAAACCGCTGACCGTCAAAGTCGCGAATAACCGCGGCACAAGGGGTACTTTCTGATCGCTCAACTCCCCCCTTTCAGCGGCGGCGTTGTGTTGTCGGTCTGCCCGAGCGGTCTATGATGACCAATGTCAGGCAATGACCGAGGCTTCGGATTTACGACAACTCCAGATCAATTTCGCCAAGCAGCAATGCGCAAAAAGCACCGGTCCGCGTATCGCTCGCGGCGATCAAAATATATGCACCGCATAGTTCCGCCAATATCCATCGGCCACGGGTGGTTTCGGCTCGCGAGCCACAGTCGCTGCGATCGCCAGCCCAATGCCGGCAGTCCGCCCATGGGAGAGAGACATCATACCGCGGCGCTCACCGAGCCCCAAATACCTTCGCGCGTAAAAGTAAGACTGCCACAATCGAACTCGGCGGGCTCAGCGTTCACTACCGCTGCCAAAGCAGGCGCCGGAGCACACTCGGTGCCTTCCGGCAGCACGAACTCGGAAGTTTGCAAATCGTATGCCGTCAATGCGCAAGCGCGAGCATCACTGGCCGCACAACTGATAAAAATACATAGCAATGTCGCGCAAACAAAGAAGCGCAAAGCGCGTAATTTCGCCATGGCCGACCTCATCGTGTATCCAATAAAATCTGCTAAAACTGCGCTATTCAAAAAATACGCTTGCTGAATTTAAGCAAGTGCAACGGCCACGGCAAATTTGAAATTGCTTGGATAGTGCAAGATTTGCCTATGGCGCAGCGCCCGATGATGGCCCGTCACCATTGCAATGCCGGCATCCCCGTGCAACCAACGAGTTGTATGGCGCGTGCGAGTCGCGGACGCGGGTGCTCCTGCGTCGTGAGCCAGGCCACCGCGCGTGAGGATCGATTATGACTGACGAGACTGCCGCACCGACATCAGCCAACCCAGCGGCCGACCCCCGTTTCTACGCGCAAAACGGCCACATTCTGCTCGGCGGCAGTGACGCTGGCATCGAGTATATCGATTTAAAGCTGGCCAACCGCCATGGCCTCGTCACCGGCGCCACCGGCACCGGCAAGACCGTAACGCTGCAGGTGATGGCCGAGGGCTTTTCGGCCGCCGGCGTCCCCGTCTTTGCCGCCGACATCAAAGGCGATCTCTCCGGCATCGGCGCGATTGGCGAACCCAAGGACCACCTCGTCAAACGCGCCGAGGAGATCGGCCTACCCGGTTATGCCAACGCCGCCTTCCCGGTCGCTTTCTGGGATATCTTCGGCGATCAGGGGCATCCGATCCGCACCAGCGCCGTACAGATGGGACCGCTTTTGCTGTCGCGGTTGCTCGACCTCTCCGAACCGCAGGAAGGCGTGCTGAACATCGCCTTCCGCTGGGCGGAGGATCGCCGAAAAGGTGTCTACCAATCTGCCGATCCCGACATGGTGATCCGCAAGCTGCGCGACCTCCGCGAGGTTATCGGGGAGATAGGCAAGCGAGCCGGCGAACTGCGCAGCAAGTATGGCAACATCGCGCCGCAGACGATCGGCGTGCTGCAGCGCCGCTTGCTGGTGATGGAGGAGCAGGGTGCCGACAAGTTTTTCGGCGAGCGCTCGCTCGATATCAACGATTTCATCAGGACTGCGCCGGACGGGCGCGGGGTGATAAACATTCTCGCCGCCGAAAAGCTGATGAGCAATCCGCGACTGTATTCGACGTGCCTGCTCTGGCTGTTGTCGGAATTGTTCGAGAAGCTGCCGGAAGTGGGCGACCTGGAAAAGCCGAAGCTGGTGTTCCTGTTCGACGAGGCGCATCTGCTTTTCAACGACGCGCCCAAGGCCGTGCTCGACCAGATCGAACGCGTCACCCGGCTGATCCGCTCGAAGGGCGTCGGCGTGTATTACGTCACGCAGAGTCCCGGCGACGTCCCCGATCGCATCTCGGCGCAATTGGGCAATCGCATCCAGCATGCCCTGCGCGCGTTCACGCCGAAGGAGCAGCAGGCGATCAAAGCGGCCGCCACCACTTTCGTCAAGAACCCCGAGATCAACACCGAGCAGGCCATCCAGCAGTTGCGCGTCGGCGAGGCGCTAGTCTCGACACTGCGCGGCAAGGGCGAACCGTCGATGGTGCAGCGGACGCTGATCCGGCCACCGATGGCGCGCGTCGGACCGCTGAAGCCGGACGAACGCGCAGCTCTGATCAAGGCTGACACGACGAATGCCGCGAAATATGCGGCGGAAGTGGTGACCGACGGCGCCTTCGAGCGGGTGCAGAAGCTGAACTCGATCGCTGGTAGAATCAGCGACAAGATCGACATGGCCAAAGGCGCTCTATGGAGCGGCATCGGGCGCAAAGATCGCTGAACGATAAAATAATTGCGCATAAACGCAGTCTCTTCGCCCCGAAGTGCGGTGGCGGTTCGCGAATCGAACTACGAGATCGCATGACGCGTGCTTGAAGCGTTTGCGCTCGCGACAACAAGAGTTGTCCGTAAGTGTCAGTTGTAGATCCTCTGAAAATGCCTATACTGTTGACCGCAAACCCGAATATCCGGCGGCCGAGTTGCCGACCGCGACCAAGGAGCCTCCCATGGGCCTGCGCTTTCGCAAGATCTTCTCCATCGTGCCCGGCGTCCGCTTGAACGTATCGAAATCGGGTGTGTCCACCAGCCTCGGTGGCCATGGCGCCACCGTCAATGTCGGCACGTCCGGCAAACGGACCGTGACGCTCGGTATTCCCGGCACAGGCCTCAGTTATCAGGCGCCACTCAATGCCCTGACTGGCCTGCTCGTAGTTGCCGCCGTCATCATCGCCGGCATTGCTTATCTGATTGCACCTGATCTCGTGCGGCAAGGCTTGCACGCCTGGCAGCCGAAGTGGTTCTGACAGCACTTCCAACCACATTGCGTTTTGCAGAGTTCGCGAAGTAGCGATTAGCTCCGGGCTCCGGGAGAGGGAGTCGGTTGCGGTTGCCAACTATCCAACCTTTCCCGGGTTTTCAGTTGCCGCGCAGATCGAGCAGCGTGTGCATCTTCACTGCCGCCTTTGTGGTGCGAAAATGCTCCCACGGAAACACCGACAGACAGAAGTCGATGGTCATCGAATTGAGCGCATAGACAGTGCTATCGAGATCGAGCCCCGGCGTTTCGCCTGCGTAAAGTTTGCGGGCCTGCGCGATCAGCTTTTGAGCGAACTCCGCGTAGATGCGCCAGTCACGCGCCTCGTTTGCGTCGGCCAGCGTCGCACGCGCGACCGTCTCGCGCAGCCCCATGTGGTAGAGTTTTGGCGCTTGCGCCGCGAGACAGGTCTCGATGTCGCGAAGGTTTTTGCGGTAGGCGAGTTGGGCGAACGCCATCACCCGGAACTGCTTGGCACAGTTGATTTTGCGCACACGGCTGTCGCCGCCGTAGCGCACCACCAGCCGCGCGAATGTAGTCCACGGCAGGAAGTCCATCAGCTGCGCAAACAACGCCTTGGCGGTGTACATGGCGGCCTCCCCCAGTTACTTCAGGAGAAGGTGTGAAACGCCAGGGGAATCGCATGAACGAAATTACCCTGTCCCGCTGACGATGCTTTGGAGGTAGGCATCGTCCCAGGCTGCGAGGCGGCGTTTGATGCGCAAGGAGTTCTTGTCGACCTTGGCGCGCATCAGATTGGCCGCGATGCGCTTGATGGCGGCGAAGTTGGCGGGCGCATTGTCGCGCCGGATGCGGCATTCGTCGCCGCGGAACACCATATCCATCAACCAGTGATGGCTTTCGACGGCCCAGTGGCTGCGAATGGCGTCGCCCTGATGCGCTGCATCGGCTGATTGCGATGAGATGTAGTAGCGGGTCTCTCGCTCGGTTTTCCCGTTGATGATCTCAAGAATGCTCTCGACCATCACGATACTCTTGAGATCGGCAAAACTGTGCCGCTTGGCTAGCCATCCAGTGGCAGGAACGGCTGAGTATGTGCGTGTCTCGATACGCCCATGGCTCTTTTCCAGCGTCTGGTAACGGCTCATGGCAGCATCGGCGAAACGGCGCTCTTTCTGCTCGGTGAAGAACACTTCGACGTCGTCGCGCAGTGATCCTTGATTGCCTTTGAGGGCGAGCACGTAGTCCGCTCCCTTCTCGATTATCTTCGCCGCGATCTCGCGCTGGTAGCCCATCGCATCGATGGTGACGACGGCGCCTTTGACCGTCAGCAGATCGAGAAGTTCCGGGATTGCTGTAATCTCACTGGATTTGTCGGCAACCTTACGCTGGCCAAGCACCATCCGCTGGCGGTTGGAGAACGCCGAGATCATGTGGATCGGGGCCCTGGCCCCACCCACTTGATAAGAACGCCTGAGCGTCTTGCCATCGATGGCGACGATATCGGCACCATGTTTGGTCACGGATGCGACCCAAGCGATGAAACAGCCTTGGCACGCCTCGGCATCGAGCGCTGCGAACAGATTGCCGAATTGGTCGTGACCCGGTGTGCCTTCTGCGAAGGCTGCGTAGCGTCTGAGAAAGTCGAGTTTGCCCAAGCGCGAAAGCGGCGATCTCGACCCAGCTTTCCGCGCCCGCGATCACCGCCAGCAGGCACTGCAACAGCATCTCATCCAGCGGATAGGCCACCTTGCTGCTCTGACGAGGGTCTTCAAGTTCTTCGAAATGCTCAAGCCACTCAACAACTTGATCTTAGGCCCGATCAGCCTGGGATTGAGCATCAGCCATCGTGGTCCCCATAACGAATCAAAGGGCCTGCATAGATCCAGCATTCTTTCAGACTGTCACCTCCAGATTCATGCAATCGCCCTGGTCAAACGCGAGTTCAAGTCGACACCACGCAAAAACGCCTATAAACCTCTGCAAGGACGGGACTTCCGGCGATACGGGCGTCGCTAAATCGGACGCTAGTGACCAAATCCGTAATCTGTACCGCGTCAAATGCCGTGGCATTAGCCTTGCGTCTCGCCTCGACGCTAAGCTATTAACTCCCGAAGCAACGACGCGCGACGACCTGTTCCGAAGCTGCCTGCGCGCGCGTCAGGGACAGGGGAATCGCTTGCATGTTCGCGCAGCATAGGATACTCACTTCAGGCGTCCGCTCTTCAATGAAAATTGCGGGCGTAAATTAGGTATCGCGGGGTGGAGCAGTCCGGTAGCTCGTCAGGCTCATAACCTGAAGGTCGTTGGTTCAAATCCAGCCCCCGCAACCAATATTTTCAATGACTTAGCATTAAAATACAGAGTTCAGAAACTTATAAAATTGTTTTGGGTAACGCATGGGTAACAACCCGCGAGGTGCTTCCAGGTTCAGCTAAATGCTTCCCTGACCGACTTTCAGGCCGTGGGTAACGACCTTCTTCAAATGCTCTCTGACGATCACATAGCCCGCCGCGAGGCGGTTTTTGCTTGCCCGGATTGCTTCGGTAAGTCTTCTCTCAAGGTACACGCCGGCTGTTCCGCACCGCCGGCCAACTTGATGCACAAGGCTGGATCAACCGGATCAACTTTCCCACACGATGGGCTACTCCGGAGCGCGCGCGTGAAGTCATCCAGCTTCTGGAAGCAATCGAGCAGCCGACGGCGTTCGCCGTTCGGCTACTCAATCCAGACCATCCTGATTTCAAGGACGTCGAAGACTATTTTGTCGGGGTCGTGAAGCCAATCGTCGAAGACGAGTTGGGCCACAAACTGGTTGTGGTCGATGGAAAGCAACCGTTCGAGTACCCAAGAGTTGATCAAGAGATCTTCGAGAAGCTTCACCGTGGAGCGCTCGTCGTGGCCGACGTCACTGGCGCACGGCCGAATTGCTTCATTGAACTAGGCTACGCTCTGGGACGTGGTTTGCGAACTATGGTTCTCGCCCGAAAAGGTACCGAACACCCATTCGACATAACGACCTTGGGTGGGCATCACTGGATTGTCGATGCGAGCCTGGAGGAAAAGCGGCGTCGACTGAGGGAACACTGGAAGGCGGTGCGCAACCGACCGCCCCTCGTGCCGATGGAGCCACTGATCCCATGAGTGAAAAATCGGAAGTCCTGATCTCGGTCGATATTGAAACGTCCGGTCCGATCCCCGGCGAGTACAGCATGCTGTCGATTGGCGCGTGTTTGGTTGACGATGACCGGATCTGCTTTGAGGTCAAATTAAAGCCTATAAATGAAAACCACGACCCTAAAGCACTTGAGGTCAGCGGGCTTTCAATGGATGCGCTTCTAGCTCAGGGTGAAGATCCGGCAGCGGCTATGCAGCGGTTTGCCGAATGGACCAACAATGTCACTCCCCAAGGCTCGACACCCGTGTTCGTAGGTTTCAACGCGGCCTTCGACTGGTCGTTCGTCAACTACTACTTTCACCGCTTTACCGGCGCGAACCCCTTCGGCTTCACGGCGCTCGATATCAAGGCGTACTACATGGGTGCAGCGGGCGTATCGTGGGAGGACACAAAGTCGAGCCGCATGTCGAAGAGGCTGCATCCTCAGCAGTTGGGTGATCACGACGCCCTTCATGACGCGAAATATCAGGCTGAGCTGTTCCGCCTGAGCCGGAAGCTAACCGAAGAGGAGAGACGCTAACCCCAGCTTGCTCAAATCCGACGCAGACCGTTGCCGGTGTCGCCCGCCTAAAGCAGCTTGCGGCTTCTCAGGACCACATTTTTCCACAGATCATCCCGGCGTCGGTTAGTGCATTGCCGTGCTTCGATTGCTGGATTGCCAGCAGCTCTCTACGCTCCCCTTGAGTCGCAGTTTCGATGCGCCTAGAACAGTACTGGGCGGGGGACACATGGCAGTCAAAAAATCTGAGCTTTACAGCAAGTTATGGGCGGGGTGCGACGAGTTGCGCGGCGGCATGGATGCCTCGCAATACAAGGACTACGTCCTCGTTTTGCTGTTCATCAAATACATTTCTGATCGCTATGCCAACGTGCCCTACGCACCCATCTCGATCCCCGACGGCGCTACGTTTAAGGACATGGCTGCGCTGAAGGGTAAGCCCGACATCGGCGACCAAATCAACAAGAAGATCATCGCGCCACTGGCGAAGGCCAACCAGAACCTCTCGCAAGCCGACTTCCCCGACTTTGACGATCCGGTGAAACTGGGCGACGGCAAGGAAAAGGTCGAGCGGCTCACCAACCTCATCGCCATCTTCGAGGACAAGGCCCTCGACTTTTCCAAGAACCGCGCCGACGGCGACGACATTCTCGGCGACGCCTACGAATACCTGATGCGCCACTTCGCGACCGAGAGCGGCAAGAGCAAGGGCCAGTTCTACACCCCCGCCGAAGTCAGCCGCGTCATCGCGCAGGTAGTCGGCATCCGCCAAGCGAAGACCACGCCCGACACGACCGTCTATGACCCGACCTGTGGCTCCGGCTCACTGCTGTTGAAAGTTGCCGACGAGGCCCGCACCGACGTAACGCTCTACGGGCAGGAGAAGGACGCCACCACCAGCGGCCTTTCCCGCATGAACATGATCCTGCACAACAATCCGACCGCGCTTGTGATGCAGGGCAATACGCTGACCGATCCGAAATTCAAGGACGGCAACGTCGTCAAGACGTTCGATTATGTCGTCGCCAATCCGCCATTCTCCGACAAACGCTGGAGCACTGGGCTCGATCCGGCCAATGATCCGCACGAGCGGTTCAAGCACTTCGGCACACCACCCGGCAAACAAGGCGACTACGCCTACCTCCTCCACATCGTCCGATCGCTGAAGAGCAAGGGCAAGGGCGCATGCATCCTGCCGCATGGCGTGCTGTTCCGTGGTAACGCGGAAGCCGAGATCCGTCGCAACCTCGTCCGCAAGGGGTTCATTAAAGGCATCATCGGCCTCCCAGCCAACCTTTTCTACGGCACCGGCATCCCCGCCTGCATCGTCGTCATCGACAAGGAGGATGCCCACACCCGCAAGGGCATCTTCATGATCGACGCCAGCCAGGGCTTCATCAAGGACGGCCCGAAGAACCGCCTGCGCGCGCAAGATATTCATCGCATCGTCGATGCGTTCACGAACGGCGAGGAGGTGTCGCGCTACGCGCGCATGGTGCCGGTTGCCGAGATCGAGAAGAACGACTTCAACCTCAACCTGCCGCGCTACATCGACAGCCAGACACCAGAAGACCGGCAAGACATCGCCGGCCATTTGCAAGGCGGCATCCCCGCCGCCGACATCGATGCGCTTGGTGCCTATTGGGACGTGTGCCCCAAGCTGAAAAAATCGCTCTTCAAGCAACGTCGCGCTGGTTACTTCGATCTGGC
>JANXWC010000166.1 GCA_025351355.1 Hyphomicrobiaceae bacterium | reverse complement strand
GTGGCGCGCTGCTCGGTGTCGACGCGGGAGAGGTGCGACTCGAGGACAGGTCAATCCGCGTTCGCGCACGAGCGCCTGATTCACTTCGCTTCGACGCCTCGTTGCTTGGATCGATTCCGATCGTTTCCAGCACAACGAAGGGAATTGCTCCGCTTGGATCGCTGGCAACATTCCAGAGCGCGGATTCGCGTGGCGAGCTACTGCGAGAAAATCAACAGACTGGGGAATAGCGAGAAGTGTCGGATCGATCGATCCTTTGGAGAATGAGTAAAGGCCACCCGCCAGACCCGCAAAGCCGCCGGCCACTGTAAATGCTAGCCAGCGCAATCGCACGACATCCAAGCCAACGGCACTGGCACGGATCGAACTGTCGCGAGCCGCGCGCAGAGCATAGCCGAATGGGGCGTGCAGAAGGCGGTGGAGCGAGTAGATACCGCCCATACATATCGTAAGGGACAGATAATAGTAGGCCACGCGGGAAGACGCCCAGGCGGATGGCCAGACGCCAACAATACCGTTGTCGCCACCGGTAGTTTCGACCCATTGGATGGCAATGGCATTGACGATCTGTGCCACCGCAAGTGTCAACATCGCAAGGTAGATGCCGCCCAAGCGAACTATGAAAGTTCCGAACAGCGCTGCCGCTGTGGCGCCCGCGAGTGGCGCTAGCGCAAGAGCGGGCTCCATACCGAGGCCGAGGCTTTTGACGCCAAGGCTGGAGGCGTAAGCGCCGATGCCAAAGTAAGCGGCGTGGCCAAAGGAAACGATGCCACCGTTGCTAATGAGAAAAGCAAGCGCGCATGCAGCGAGAGCGAAAATGAAAACTTCAAGTGCAATCTTCAGCGTGTATGAGTCAGCCACAAGCGGCAATGCGATCAGAGCCGCCACGACAATGAGATAGGCTTGCCGCTTTCCTGGTGAAGTTGGCGATAATCCGGTGAAGCCTTCGGGGCTCGTCACTCGGAGCGACAGTGGTTCAGGCCGACCGAGCAGTCCATGAGGCCGCAGAATTAAAACTCCTGCCATCAGGAGAAAGACAAGCACCAGCGTACTTTTCGGCAAAAGAACGATGCCAAAGGCATTGAGTTGGCCGATGATAAGCGCGGCCAATGCGGCGCCGGGAACGGATCCCATCCCGCCAATGACGGTAACGACGAATGCGTCGGTGAGAACGGCGATGTCCATTTGCGGGTTGGCTGCTGCGCGCGGCACTTGCAAGGCACCACCGAGGCCTGCGAGCCATGCGCCCATGAATAATGCGCCAGTAAAAAGAATGGATTGATTGACGCCGAGAGCAGCTACCATGTCGCGGTCCTGGGTTGCTGCACGGACAAGGATGCCAAATCGTGTGCGATGAAGAACGAGCCAGACACAGGCGAGGACAAGCGGACCCATCGCTATTAAAAATAAATCGTAGCTCGGGACCAGTACGCCGTTAATCTGGATGGCGCCGCGGAGGCCCGGCGCGCGCGGACCGAGTATTTCAAGAGGTCCCCAGATGCGAACGACCAGATCTTGAACCACAAGAACGAGGCCGAAGGTAATCAACAACTGCAAGAGTTCTGGCGCCCGATAGATTCGCCGCAGCAAAAGAAACTCGATTGCAATACCTAAAATTCCGGTTAGCACCGCGCTGGCAAGCAGACACAACAAGAACATCGGGAACGTGAGCGAAAGATCGAGCAGAGGCGGCATCAATGTGACAGCAAAATATGCGCCGAGCATATAAAGCGAGCCATGCGCAAAATTGACTATTCGTGTGACGCCAAAGACGATTGTGAGCCCGGAAGCAACAATGAACAGCGACGATGCGCTGGCCAGTCCATTTAGAAACTGAGCGAAGGCGAATGACATGGACATGGTGAGGAACATCGATCGCCGCACGAAAGTGATGTGACTATTTGCGCGCAGCTTTGACATCGGACTCGGAGAACATTACGGATGAGCCGTCTATGAACTTCCAGTCCTTCATGGCGCCCTGTCCGCTCTTCTGGGTGGATAGGCCGACCCAACCGCCAAGCGTGGATTGATGATCGATGCCGCGCATGATGACCGGGCCGGCGATCGTTTCGAACTTCATGTCGTTGAGTGCCGCCAGCAGCTTGTCGGTATCGCTACTGCCGGCCTTGTTTATCAAGTCCCGGACCATGTAAACTACAAGGTAGCCAAGCATGGAGCCAAGACGCGGAGTGTCATCGAATTTGGCCTTGTAAGCATCGACAAAGGCCTTGTGCGCGGGATCGGTGATCTGTTCCCAAGGATATCCAGTAATGATCCAGTCTTCCGGCGTTTCGTCCTTGAGCGGAAGCATGTATTCAGGTTCGCCGGTTAACAGACTGACGACAGTCCGATCCTTGAACAAGCCACGCGTATTGCCTTCACGCACAAACGGCGTGAGATCGCCGCCGAACAGCACATTGAAAATTCCATCCGGTTTGGCTGCTTCCAGAGCGCCAATCGTTGCGCCAGCATCCGCGGCGAATTTACCGATGGCGGGATATTGCTCGACGACGATCTGCGCATCGGGTGTCGCTTCCTTGATCAGTCGCTTGAAGCTTGCAGCGGCTGATTGTCCGTACTCATAGTTCGGCGCGATAATCGCCCACTTTTTGACTCCCTTGGCCTTCACTGCATCAACCAACATCTTGGTTTGCATGAATGTGCCGGGGCGTACTCGATATGTGAAGGGATTGCCGGAAGCCATCGTGATGGCGTCGGTCAGCGGTTCGG
Organism: Hyphomicrobiaceae bacterium; assembly: GCA_025351355.1. Taxonomy (GTDB): domain Bacteria; phylum Pseudomonadota; class Alphaproteobacteria; order Rhizobiales; family Hyphomicrobiaceae; genus JABFRJ01. Next base: position 7,111 of record JANXWC010000166.1, on the reverse strand, counting down.
ACGCCAGAAACAAAATCTTTTTTTGATTGGCGAAATCCGAGACAGCGAGGCCAATGTTGGAGAGAAAAGTGCCTACCAACATCGAGACTTGTTCGCGGGTGACAAGTTCTTCTGCGACGCCGACAGCATCGCCCGGCGTAGCGCCATTATCGCGGATCACGAACTCAAGTTTGCGTCCATTCAGTACGCCACCCTTGGCGTTGATTTCATCGAGGGCGAGATTGAGCCCATTGCGATACGGCACAGCAAATGCCGCCATATTGCCATAGCTATTCAGTTCGCCGACTTTGACTGGCGGTTGCTGTGCCATGGAGCTTCCGGGATGGGTTGCGAGTAGCGCGCCCGCTGCCAACAAAGTTTTGATACTGGCCACGATTGTACGGCGTGTTGGCATTGGGTTTCTCCCCGCGGGTCCGTGAATGGCAAGTACGATCTGACAGAGAATTCGTACCAGATTGCGTCGGACGGACAAGTGTTCGTTCAGAAGCGGTGAAGCGTGCAGGTCGGCAATCTGGAAGAAATCTCGAAATGCAACGACATTTAACCGGGTTTTAATGCCTTGGCCGCATTTTAAGCTGGCAAACTGAGGTCAGCAGGCCTTTGAGAAGTGCCTGTCAAAAAAGGGTATGCTTTCCATGAAAATTATCAACATTGCAGGGCTCATCGCCGCTGCAGTCGCGATTGCAACGTCGGGTTCGCCGGTATCGGCTGCCGATCTCAACAACCCGCATGGCGGCTCGATCAAAGACGAAGGCTATTCGGCAGCGCCTGTTATGCGCGCGCCGGCCGGCCCATGTTATATGCGCGGTGACGTGGGTTACTCCTGGTCGCGGGCGCCCGGCTCGGCTTCATGGCCGGTGACAAATTCGACGACCGACAATACGACGACGCCCGCAACAGTCACTTACGCCTATGCTGGTGACACGGTGACCGACACCAAGCTTGGGAACAGTTGGTTTGGCGGCGTAGGGCTGGGTTGTGGTTCGGGTTCGCGGGGCATCCGCGGCGAAGTGATGTTCAACCAAACCGGTTGGCGCAACTTCCAAGGTACTCCGCTTGACTACAATCCCATTGTTATCGGCACGCCATCGACACCAATCACGGATCCCATTCATACGTCGGTTAAGTCGACGACGCTGATGTTCAATGGCTATAAGGATCTTGGAAGCTACCGAGGCTTTACGCCTTATCTGGGCGCTGGCGTCGGCGTTGCGTACAATAAGACGAGCGACGTATATTTTACAGGCAATCCGGCGTTGACGAATACCATTGAAGGTGCGTCGCGCCTGTCGCTGGCGTGGTCGTTAATGGCCGGTGTCGGTTACCAGCTTAGCGAACGCGCTATCCTCGACGTGGGATATCGCTACATGGACTACGGTAAGGCTGAGTCGGGTCGGGTGGACAATACCGGTGCGGTCAACCCTGCGCTCAAGATCAATGATTTAACTGCGCATGAATTCAAAGTTGGCCTGCGCTATCACTTCGGGGCTAGCGACGCGGTTGCGTCCTATCAACCGCTGAAGTAATCATCAGGAAGAAGTGCTACGATCTGGAAGCCGGGCCGAAAGCCCGGCTTTTGTCGTAGCGATGCCTCGATGGAGTATGTCCGGTTATGGATCCCCATTTGCCGTTGCCATCAAACATCCGATCACGCCGCATCGATGGCGTCAACGGACTCTCGATGCATATTCTGGAGGCCGGGTACGAGACGCCGGGGCGGCCGTTAGCGCTGTTGCTGCATGGATTTCCCGAGCTTGCATTTTCCTGGCGCAAAATTTTAGAACCGCTTGCAGACGCGGGATTTTATGTCGTGGCACCAGACCAGCGAGGCTATGGCCGTACTACCGGCTGGAGCGATGCTTACGAGCAGGATTTGCGGCCTTTCGGCCCGCTAGCGCTTGTCGACGATATGCTAGCGCTGGTGGCAGAGCTTGGGCACAACACAGTAGCGCTGTTGGTTGGGCATGATTTCGGCTCACCGGTGGCCGGATGGTGCGCGATGACGCGGCCGGATGTGTTTCAGTCAGTCGTGATGATGAGTGCGCCGTTTGCGGGTGCGCCAAGTGCGGGCGGGATTGCAGGTTCGGGACGGGATAGCATCGACGACGGTCTTGCGAAATTATCACGTCCGCGAAAACATTATCACTGGTATTACGCAACACCGGCCGCGAACCGTGACATGCTTGATGCGTCAAGTGGGTTGCACGCACTGCTGAGGGCATATTTCCATTACAAGAGTGCGGACTGGTCGGGAAACAAGCCGTACCGTTTGGTTGACTGGTCGGCCGAGCAACTAGCGCTGCTGCCCACTTACTACATCATGGACCGTGGAGCCACGATGGCCGAAACCGTGGCGCCGTTCATGCCGGCCCCTGAGGCGATCTCGGCCTGCACGTGGCTAACTGAGCAAGATCTGTCCGTTTACAGCGACGAGTATCGCCGGACAGGCTTTCAGGGTGGGCTCAACTGGTATCGCACACGCTTCGACGGTCAGCTCAATGCAGAATTGGCAGGTTTCGCCAACAATTCGATCGACGTGCCGTCGATGTTCATATCGGGTGCGAGCGATTGGGGTACTTTTCAAGCGCCGGGCGCATTGGAGCGGATGCAATCAAAAATCTGCACGCAGATGCAGGGCACACACCTAATTGACGGGGCGGGGCATTGGGTGATGCAGGAGAAGACTGAGGCGGTCGCACGGCTGATCACTGACTTCGGCAAGCGAAATACGCTTGTCGGCTAACGAACAATCCGGAAAATTCGTCGTCCGTTAAGCCGTGCTCAGTTTGGCATGCCATTTAGCGTATTAAGATGGGTGATCGCGGTATGGGCCGTGTAACGGCGTTCATCGTCGACATCGTCGTCAGCGAGTACGGCCTCGGCTGATGCGACGTGAGCCGCAATAGTTGCGGCACTCATCGTAGCGGCATCCTCAGCCTTTTCGGCCAAAACGGTCAAGCTGTCCGCGGACACTTCACAGAAACCGCCATGAATATAAGTGCGGGTTTGTGATCCATCAGCCAGTTTTGCGACCAGCACACCTGGACGGAGAATCGAGATAACCGGCGCATGGCCTGCGAATACGGTGAAATCCCCGTCCGCGCCGGGCACGATGACCTCGGAGGTTTCTGCCGAGACAAGAATTCGCTCAGGGCTGACCAACTCGAATTTGAAATTGCCTGCCATACTTGGATAGTCCTTGGAATGCCGGTCTTGCTCGTGATTTAGCTCGACGTGCTGAAGGCATTGAAACTAATGAGTCTGGGGTTCGTCGCCGCCACCTTTGGCGTCAACTTCCTCCGCGGTTTGCACCTTGGCGCCGCAGAAGGGGCAAAAGAACATTGGATGATCGATCATGCCGTGCTCCTTGTCATCCATCTCGGCGATACCAACGGACATATACAGAATTCCCTCTTCGCTTTCGGAAATCAGAGGTTCGAAATCGTCGCCGGCCATCGCCTCTTTCAGGCTCTCGCAGCACGAGCCGAATTTGCTTTCGTCAGCAGCCATGATGCAGTCCTTTCATCAGGTCGGGAGATCTGCAGGGTCGCGCTGCAAATACCGATCAACAATGGCAGATAACGGGCCAGCCGGCATCAACCGGTCGGCCTTGATCACGATATTATTTTCAGGCGGCTTCCGCGAGCTTCTCGGCCTTGGCAATCGCCTCTTCGATCGTGCCGACCATGTAGAAGGCCTGCTCGGGAAGATGATCGTAGTCGCCGCTGCAAAGGCCCTTGAAGCCCTTGATGGTGTCGGCCATGGCGACCAGTTTGCCCGGTGAACCGGTGAAGATTTCGGCGACATGGAACGGTTGCGACAGGAAGCGCTCGATCTTGCGGGCGCGGGCGACGGTCAGCTTGTCGTCTTCCGAGAGTTCGTCCATGCCCAAGATGGCAATGATGTCCTGCAGTGATTTGTACTTCTGCAGGATCGACTGCACCTGACGGGCGACGTCGTAGTGCTCCTGGCCGATCACGCGCGGCTCAAGGATGCGCGACGTGCTGTCGAGCGGATCGACCGCCGGATAGATGCCCTTTTCAGCAATTGAACGGGACAGAACGGTGGTCGCGTCCAAATGCGCGAACGAAGCGGCGGGCGCGGGGTCGGTCAAGTCGTCGGCGGGCACGTAAATAGCCTGCACCGATGTGATCGAACCTTTCTGGGTGGTGGTGATACGCTCTTGGAGGGCACCCATATCGGTGGACAGAGTAGGCTGATAGCCCACGGCCGAAGGAATACGGCCGAGGAGAGCTGATACTTCGGAACCGGCCTGGGTGAAGCGGAAGATGTTATCGACGAAGAACAGCACGTCCTGGCCCTTGTCGCGGAAATCTTCGGCGACGGTGAGGCCTGAGAGGGCGACGCGCATGCGGGCGCCGGGCGGCTCGTTCATCTGGCCGTACACGAGGGCGCACTTGGAGCCCTTGGTGGAGCCGTTATTCTTTTTGGGGTCCAGATTGACGTTGGATTCGATCATCTCGTGGTAGAGATCGTTGCCTTCGCGGGTGCGCTCGCCGACGCCAGCGAACACAGAGTAGCCGCCGTGGGCCTTGGCGATGTTGTTGATCAACTCCATGATCAACACAGTTTTTCCGACGCCAGCGCCGCCGAACAAGCCGATCTTGCCGCCTTTGGCGTAGGGCGCCAACAGGTCTACGACCTTGATGCCGGTGACGAGCATCTGGGCTTCGGTCGATTGCTCGGCGAAGCTGGGAGCCTGCTGATGAATGGCGCGGCGGGATGCCGTCTTTACGGGGCCGGCTTCGTCGACTGGCTCGCCGATCACGTTCATGATGCGGCCGAGCGTTTCCTCACCAACCGGAACCATGATGGGTTCGCCGGTGTCGGTCACGTTCTGGCCGCGAACGAGGCCTTCGGAGCTGTCCATGGCGATTGTGCGGACGGTATTTTCACCCAGGTGCTGGGCGACTTCGAGCACCAGGCGTTGACCGTTGTTGGACGTTTCAAGCGCGTTCAGAATGGCCGGCAAGACGCCGCCTTCGAACTGCACGTCGACGACGGCGCCCATGACCTGGCGGATTTGACCGATATTGTTCGTTGCCATTGTTCTGTTCCTCGTACGGATGTCTGGCGCGTGTGCTGAGTTCACAGGGCTTCGGCGCCCGAGATGATTTCAATTAGTTCTTTGGTGATGTTGGCCTGGCGTTGACGGTTGTATTTGATCGTCAGTTTGTTGATCATATCGCCGGCATTGCGCGTGGCGTTGTCCATAGCGGTCATGCGGCTGCCCTGTTCGGAGGCGGCATTTTCAAGCAGACCGCGGAACACCTGCGTCAGGATATTGCGCTTTAGCAGGAAGCCGAGGATGACTTCCTCGCTCGGCTCGTATTCATTGACGGCTTCGGATTTGGCCGCGATGGTGCCCGTAGCTTTGAGTTCGGGAAGTTTTGCCGGGATCAACTGCATCGCCGTCGGTTTCTGCGCGATCACCGATTTGAATTCGGAGAAGTACATGGTGGCGACGTCGAATTCACCGGCGTCGAACATGGTAAGCAATCGATTGCCGATACCTTCGGCGTTAACAAAACTCAGGTTCTTGACGCTTTTCAGGTCGACGCGATCGATGATCTGCTTGGCATATTCGCGTCGGAGACTGTCGGCGCCTTTTTTTCCAACGGCGAGAATTTTGACCGTTTTGCCTTCGCGGGTCAGACGTTGCGCGTCGGCGCGAGCAAGCTTGACGATGTTGCCGTTGAACCCGCCGCATAGACCGCGCTCGGCAGTCATGACGACCAAAAGGTGCACTTGATCTTTGCCAGTGCCGGCGAGGAGTGGCGGCGCGCCATCCTTATTGGTGTTCTTGTTCAGATTTGCCAGCACCTTGTCCATGCGATCGGCATAGGGACGCGCGGCCTGGGCGGCATCCTGGGCGCGGCGCAGTTTGGCGGCCGCAACCATCTGCATGGCCTTGGTAATTTTCCGTGTCGCCTTCACAGAGGCGATGCGGACGCGCATGTCTTTTAACGAGGCCATGTGATCAATCCGTTTTCATGCGCGGGTTGGGTTCAGTCGACTAAGCTATGTAACCCAACGGGTCTTGCACATGCGTTTGTCGAGCTATGGCTAGGTGGCCGTACTCAACCACAAAACCTTTACATGAACTGCTTTTGCACGGTTTCGACGACGGTCTTGAGCTTCGCGGCGGTGGCGTCCGAGAGGTCCTTGGTGGTGCGGATATCGTCGAGAATGGCGATGTTGGGGCCGCGCAGGCTGGCGAGCAAGGCATCTTCGAACGCCTTGATCTTGTCGACGGGCAGGGGATCAAGATAGCCGTTGACGCCGCAATAGATCGAGCAGACCTGCTCTTCCATCTTGAGCGGCGAGAACTGGCCTTGCTTCAAGAGTTCGGTCAGGCGCGAACCGCGGTTCAACAAGCGCTGGGTCGAGGCGTCGAGATCGGAGCCGAACTGGGCGAAGGCTGCCATTTCGCGGTATTGGGCCAATTCGCCCTTGATCTTGCCAGCGACTTTCTTCATCGCCTTGGTCTGGGCGGCGGACCCGACGCGGCTCACGGACAGGCCGACGTTCACGGCCGGGCGGATGCCTTGATAGAACAGGTCGGTTTCCAAGAAGATCTGGCCGTCAGTGATTGAGATGACGTTGGTCGGGATGTAAGCCGAGACGTCGTTGGCCTGGGTTTCGATGATCGGCAGCGCCGTCAGCGAGCCGGAGCCGTGTTCATCGTTGAGCTTGGCGGCCCGCTCGAGCAGGCGCGAATGCAGATAGAACACGTCGCCCGGATAGGCTTCGCGGCCCGGCGGGCGGCGCAGCAGCAGCGACATCTGGCGGTAGGCGACCGCCTGTTTCGACAGATCGTCATAGATGATGACCGCGTGCATGCCATTGTCGCGGAAATATTCGCCCATGGTGCAGCCTGTGAACGGCGCGATGTACTGCATCGGCGCCGGATCGGAGGCGGTCGCCGCGACGATGATCGAATATTCCAGCGCGCCCTGCTCTTCGAGCACCTTCACGAACTGCGCCGATGCAGTTCCTGGCGCCGTTCACCGGCTGCACCATGGGCGAATACTTCCGCGATAACGGCATGCATGCCGTGATCGTGTATGACGATCTGTCCAAGCAGGCC
>JANXWC010000161.1 GCA_025351355.1 Hyphomicrobiaceae bacterium | reverse complement strand
GGCTCCCCGATCCCCTCCTCGTTTTTATATGCGGATGCCTTGACGTCGCCAGTGCGTCCGTCAGCCCCGATGCCGAGCAGATCCTTATCGAAATCGAGTTTGCTGATCTGGCTCTTCCGCTTGGCGAGTTCGGCGCGCAGTGTTTCAAGTGTGGTATCGGTCAATATCGGCCAAAGGTACAGCCTCGTGGCAGACAGCACCAGCACGGCGAAAATGGCAACCAATCGCGCCCGGATCTTTTCGCGAAAGCGCACGAGCTTGGAGGCTCGATCGGACAGGATCAGCCCGGTCAGTCAGAACCGCGCGCGACGGCGGTATTCATTGAGCTGTTTCCGAATCTGCCCCACTGCTCATCGAGGTGCTGCTATTTTGCGTGACGCTTTTACACCGCTGCCGATATAAGAGTGTTGCATCGGCGCTGCGTAGCCGGCGCTCACGTCCCACGTCCCTGCTGGAATTCGTTTGATGACAGAGCCTTGTGATCTCGCTGCAGTTGTGGCGCGCCGTTTGATCGGTGCGAAAAAACTGTCACCCGTCGAATTGATCAACAGTTGCTTACAGCGGATTGCCGCCACCAATCCGGCCAGCAATGCGATTGTGGGCATGGACGAGGGCTTGGCAAAAAAGCAGGCCAAAGTTGCCGAGCAGCAGGTGATGCGCGGGGATGAACTGGGCTTGCTGCATGGTTTGCCGGCGGCGATCAAGGATCTCAATCCGGTGGCCGGGCTGCGCTCGACGTGGGGGTCGCTGATTTTCAAAGACCATGTGGCAGAGGAAGATGATCTGACGGTCGCCAACATCCGTGCTGCCGGCGCCAATATCTTTGCCAAGACGAACGTGCCCGAATTCGGCGCAGGGGCCAATACGCGCAATCGGGTCTATGGCGCCACCACCAATCCATTCGACGTGCGTTTGACGCCGGCCGGTTCCTCCGGCGGCGCTGCGGCGGCGTTGGCATTGGGGCAGGTGCCGATCGCCAATGGTTCGGACTATGGGGGATCATTGCGGACGCCTGCAGCGTTTTGCGGTGTGGCCGGCTTTCGCCCATCCGTCGGCATCGTGCCGAGCCCGGAAAAGGTTGCCGGTCTGATCCCCTGGGGTGTCAATGGTCCGATGGGCCGCACGATGGAAGATCTTTATTTGCTGCTGCGAGCGCAACTCGATGTCGATCCCGGCGATCCCTATTCGTCGAGTGATGCGCTGGACTTTCCGGACCTGCTTGAGCCGGCGGATTTGAACGCGGTGCGGGTCGGCTTTTCGCTCGACCTGGGGGTGTGTGCGATCGACGAGGACATCGCCGGGATTTTCCGCACGCGCGTCAAGGCGCTGTCGGCGCACTTCGGTCAGGCCGAGAATAGCGCGCCTGATTTCTCCGGTGTGCATGAAATCTTCGAAGTTCATCGCGGGCTGTCGTTCGTCACCAGCCATCAGGAAAAATTGGCCAAGCACCGGGAGCTGCTGGATCGCAACGTGATCGACAATACCGAGCGCGGATTGAAATTGACCGTGCAGGAAATCGGGCGCGGCTTCGTGGAGCAGCACAAGTTATTCAAGCGCGTCACGGACTATTTCGATGACGTCGATGTCGTCATCTGTCCAGCCGCATCCGTTTCGCCGTTCCCGCACGAGCAGTGGTTCGTCGAGGAAATCAACGGCGAGACAATGCCGACGTACATGCGCTGGCTGGCCATTGCTTATGCGCCGACGATGGCGCTCTGCTGTGCTGCTGTCATTCCGTGCGGCCTGGACCACAAAGGCATGCCGTTCGGGCTGCAGATTTTCGGTCCGAAGGGGAGAGATCTGCGTGTGTTGCAAGTGGCGCTGGCGCTGGAGCAGGCGATGCTTGGCACCGACATGGCGCGGCCAGTGCCGAAGCTGGCGTGAGTATTCCTGCAGCATTCGATGGAAGGATATAACCTGTCAGCACGAGTTTCGATTGCTGCACTTGCGCTTGTGCTTGGGACTGCCGTTGCCAGTACGACGCTAGCGCAGGCGCCGGTGGCGCCGGCCTCGACCGTGCAGCGCATCGTTGTCATGCGCCATGGCGAAAAACCGGCCGCGGGACTGGGGCAACTCGCCTGCCGTGGGCTTGCGCGCGCGATCGCGTTGCCGGACGTGATCATCGCGAAATTTGGCGCGCCGCAGTTTCTGTTCGCGCCCAATCCGTCGCGGCGTAAAGCCGATAGCGGAAAAATGTACGACTACATCCGGCCGCTCGCGACATTGGAACCGCTGGCGATCCGCCTTGGCTTGCCCGTCGATGTGCAGGTTGGGTTCGACCAACCGCTGGCGTTGCAGCGCAAGCTGGCCCTGCCGCGCTATGCGTCAGCGACGATGGTGGTTGCCTGGGAACACAAGATCGCCGCCGATATCTCGCGCGGCATCGTGAAGAAATTCGGCGGCGACGGCGCGCAAGTGGAGGCGTGGAAATTTGATGACTTCGATCGTCTCGATGTCATCGACATCAAGCGCACGCCGGGCAAGCCTGTCGAGATTGCCTATACGCGCGACAAGCAGGGACTCGATAAAATTTCCGGCGACTGCCCGAAGGCCCCGGCGTAGGCGTAGCAGGCGTCATTGACATTGACCGACGTAAGGGCTGGTAGGTTGGGTCAAGCGTTTCGGCGCAACCTAACGGACAAGGACTGCAAATGGAATTGTTGGGTCGCGGCCAAAGGTGCCTTGACCCAACCTACAACCGGGTCGCGCCGTCGCCATCCGGCGTCGGAGTTTCGGTCTCAGCGTCCGCCGCGCCCAGATCCAACTCGGGTTCTTCGTTGGCATCCAGCGGCAACTCGTCGGGCATCAGGGCTGCGACGTCGGTTGGTTCCGGCATCGTAAAGTCGGGCGGCAAGGTGCTGTCGAGCAGGCCGGCGGCCTTGAGATCGGCGAGCCCCGGCAGGTCGCGGATCTGGTCGAGGCTGAAGTGCTCAAGGAAGCGCGGTGACGTGCCGTAGGTGATCGGGCGGCCTGGAGCGCGCCGGCGTCCGCGGGGCCTGATCCAGCCGGTTTCCATCAGCACATCCAGCGTGCCCGAGGAGGTCGCGACGCCGCGGATCTCCTCGATCTCCGCACGCGTCACCGGTTGGTGATAGGCGATGATGGCCATCGTCTCCATCGCGGCGCGGGAAAGTTTTCGCTCTTCCTTGGCGTGGCGTTCGAGCAGGTAGGACAAGTCCTCGGCGGTGCGAAACGCCCACTTGCCGGCGACGCGCACGAGATTGATACCGCGCGAGGCATAGAGCGATCTAAGTTCTTCCAACAGGCCCGCGATCGCATCTACCCCGCCGGCATGGCGCGCCAGGGTCGCTTCATCCAGCGGCTCGGACGCGGCGAACAACAATGCCTCGACGACGCGGAGTTTGTCGCGTCGTTCCGGGTTGTGGATCAGTGACGCGGTTGGCAGATGCGTGACGTTGGACGCAACGGTGACCTCGCTCATCTGCGGAGGCAGACCGTCTTGCTTTTTGCCAGTCGTCACGGCTATCTCCCAACTCACGCACTCAATCACCGGCGCGCAGAATATCCGGCGGCAAGGCTTCGTGCTTGAGTGCGGCCAGCGCGTCGTCCAGTGTCATCACGGTTTGATCCTGCGATCCCAGGCGTCGCACCGATACCTTGCCTTCATCGGCCTCGCGCTTGCCGACGACGAGCAGCACCGGCACCTTGGCCAAAGAATGCTCGCGCACCTTGTAGTTGATCTTCTCGTTGCGGAGATCAATCGCGGCACGTAGCCCCGCTTTTTTTAGTTTGGCCTGCACCGCTTTGGCATAGTCGTCGGCGTCCGAGACGATGGTGGTGACGACGGCCTGCGTCGGCGCCAGCCACAACGGCAGATGGCCCGCGCAGTTCTCGAGCACGATGCCCATGAACCGTTCGAGCGAACCGCAGATTGCGCGATGCACCATCACCGGTTGCTTCTTTGATCCGTCGGCGTCGATATAGAATGCGCCGAAGCGCTCCGGTAGATTGAAGTCCACCTGTGTCGTGCCGCACTGCCACTCGCGTCCGATCGCATCGCGCAGGGTGTACTCGAATTTGGGGCCGTAGAACGTGCCTTCACCCTCGTTGATGCCGGTCTTGATGCGATTGCTGTCGGCGGCCATCTTGGTCAGTACGCGCTTCAGAATGCCCTCGGCATGGTCCCACATGGCATCGGTGCCGACGCGCTTCTCGGGTCGGGTCGCGAGCTTGACGACAACTTCCTCGAAGCCGAAGTCCTTATAGACCGACATCATGAGATCGTTGATCTTCAGGCATTCCGCTTCGAGCTGCTCCTCGGTACAAAAAATGTGCGCGTCGTCCTGCGTGAAGGCGCGTACGCGCATCAGGCCGTGCAGCGCGCCCGAGGGTTCGTAACGATGCACGCAGCCGAACTCCGCCAACCGCAGCGGCAAATCGCGATAACTCTTGAGCCCATGCTTGAAGATCTGCACATGGCCGGGGCAATTCATCGGCTTCAAGGCGAACACGCGCTGCTCGGCGGTGTCGTCCAGCGGGTTCATCAGTGCGGTCGCCGACTTCACCGCGAACATGTTGTCGCCGTACCAGCCCCAGTGGCCGGAAGTTTCCCACAACGACTTGTCGAGCAGTTGCGGTCCCTGCACTTCCTGGTAGTCGCCGTCGAGCTGGCGGCGCATGTAGGCGATCAGCTGCTGCAGAATGGTCCAGCCCTTGGCGTGCCAGAAGACAACGCCGGGTCCCTCTTCCTGGAAGTGGAACAAATCCATCTCGCGGCCGAGTTTGCGATGATCGCGCTTTTCCGCTTCCTCAACTTGGGTGAGGTAGGCGCCTAGCTCCTTTTCGTCGGCAAAGGCCACACCATAGATGCGTTGCAGTTGCGCGCCCTTGGCGTCGCCGCGCCAGTAGCTGCCGGACGAGCGAACGATCTTGAACGCTTTGCCGATCGTGCCGGTCGAGGCCATGTGCGGTCCGCGACACAGGTCGAGCCATTGACCCTGGCTGTAGATCTTGACGTCTTCGCCGGCCGGGATGGCGTCGATCAGTTCGACCTTGAACGCTTCGCCGCGGGCCTTGAAGTGCTGCTTCGCCTTGTCGCGGCTCCACACATCCTTGCGGAATGCGGCGTTGCGGCCGATAATTTCGTGCATTTTCTTTTCGATCTTCGGCAGATCGTCGGGCGTGAACGGCTCGGCCTTGGCGAAGTCGTAGAACCAGCCGTTCTCGATTACCGGACCGATGGTGACTTGGGTGCCCGGCCAGAGTTCCTGCACGGCTTCGGCGCAGACGTGGGCGGCGTCGTGCCGGATCAGTTCCAGCGCTTCGGGGTCGGTGCGCGTCACGAACTTGATGCTGGCGTCGGTGCTGATCGGATCGGCAAGATCCGACAACGCGCCGTTCAGCACCATCGCGACGGTGCGCTTCAGCAGTGACGGTGAAATGGCCTTGGCCACCTCGGCACCGGTGGTGCCGGCCTTGATGGGTCGCTTGGCGCCATCAGGCATGGTGAGGGTGATATCGGACATGGGTCGTTCCTCTCAATCGCTGCCAACCACGCAGGTAAGAATCGCCGCGCTTAACGCACGGCGGACGCCTCTATTGCCTGACTTCACGGCGGGAGCCAAGCGGTGTTCAACTCGAGGATGTTGAGATTGAAAATAAACGCAATAGCACTGGGTAATGCGGCGCTAGGCGTTCGCCAGGTGCCTGAGTTGGTAGATGGCCGTGTGATGCACGTGTGCGAGAATTGATTGACCATTGGCGATGACGACCGCGTCCAGTTCAACGATACGGTGGCCTTTGTGTTCGTAGTTGCGCACCACTTTGCCGCGGGCGCTTAGGTCGTCGCCGACACGAGCCAACGCAAAATTCTGCACTGTGCTGGCGGTATGAATCCACGGCGCCAGGACGACATTTTCGACCAGTAGTGAATTGCACAAGCGTAACAGGAGGCCGGGATGAGCAAGGCCCTCGTCGGCGTAGATGGGATGGCGCTCGCGCACGTCGCGCAGGTAATGCAGATGTCGCTCCGGCGTAAGCGGGGCCGGTTTGGTTGCCAAATATCGACCGACGGCGAGGCTCTCGTCGTCTGCGGGCGGACGCTGGGTGGGTGGGAGTGTGGCCGGGTAGGCGGCCAGTGCCGGCGGCGTGCTGGGGGCAGGGAGGCTTGCCGTGCCCGAAGCACAGCGCACGGCGTCGCTCTCGAGAGTAAGCGCGAGTGTGTCGCGCGCATCGCCTGGGTCGGCTGAAACTTCGGCCATGCGACCGTCATAGAGCGGTTTCAGAAAGCGTGCCTGCATCTGCCCGCGCTCAAGCCATGCGCGGCCCCATTTCGCGACCACGGGGTGGGTCATGTAGGCGAACACCTCGACGCCGGGCACCAGCCCGCCGGTGAAGCCGAGCTTCTGGGCGACCGTATCGTCGTGGATCTTGTTTTCCGATGCCTGTGACAGGTTGTAGGCCTCGACGGTGTAGGTGGCGCTTGCGGCTGTCATGGCGTCAGGTCCCGGCCAAGGTTGATCCGTATTTCGAAGCTCGTGTCCAGATCGCGAAGTTCGTCCGATTATCCGGCAGCTGTTTTCGAACTTCGCGTTCGACAAGGACACTAGAAAAGTCAATGATTCTAGTGTGATCCAGATTTGTAAATTCGTTTTGGTGCCAGCCGCATCATCCGACGAATTTACAAATCATCACACTAGATGATTTCAGCTTATAACCCGACGGTGCAAGCTAAAAGGCGCCACGTGTCTCGGGAGGACGACGATGATTTTACGGCAGACGTTGCTAGGGTTCGCAGCCGTCGCATTGATGGCTTCGCGATGCGACACAGCGATCGCACAGGAGCCACGGGCGGAGATCCGGATTGGCGTCACTGCGGCCCTGACAGGCCCGGCGGCGGCACTCGGCATTCCCATCAAGAACAGCGTTGCGCTGATGCCGGACTCGTTGGGTGGTGTGCCGGTCAAATACATCGTGCTCGACGATGCGGCGGACCCAACGACGGCCACGACCAATGCGCGCCGTTTTATCAGCGAATACAAAGTCGACGTTATCTTCGGGTCATCCAACACGCCGCCGACGATGGCGGTGGCGAACGTGGCCATGGAAGTGGGCATCCCGCATTTCGGCATGGGGCCGATCCCGATTTTGCCCGGTCGCGAAAAGTGGACCGTGATCATGCCGCAACCGGTCGGGCTGATGGCCAAGGCGTTGTTCGATCACATGGCGGCCAACAAAGTCAAAACCGTTGGCATGATCGGCTTCGCGGATAGCTGGGGTGATCTGTGGCTGAAGTCGTTCAAGGACATCGCTGAGCCGATGGGCTTGAAACTGGTGGCGGAGGAGCGCTACGCGCGTGCCGACACGTCGGTTGCGGCGCAGTCGTTAAAACTCGTTGCGGCGGTGCCGGATGCAGTACTTGTGGCGGGATCTGGAACGGGCGCGGCATTGCCACAGCTGGCGCTGCGCGAGCGCGGGTTTACCGGGCTGATCTATCAGACGCACGGCGCGGCCTCGAAAGATTTCATCCGCATCGCCGGCGCGGCAGCGGAGGGCGTCATTATGGCCTCGGGGCCGGTCATGTCGCCGGAAACCCAGCCGGACGCCGCGCTGACAAAGGTACCCGGGCTGGCCTACGTGACTGCGTACGAAGCCAGATATGGCAAAGACAGCCGCACGCAATTCGGCGCCCATCTTAACGATGCGGTCAAACTGATGGAGCGGATCGTCCCCGTGGCGCTTAAGACTGCCAAGCCGGGTACGCAGGAATTCCGCGAGGCGCTGCGTGCGGCGCTGCTGACGGAGAAAGAAATCGCCACCAGCCAGGGCGTCTACAACATCACCGCGACCGATCGTTATGGCGTCGATGATCGAGCCCGCGTGCTGTTGACCGTCAGAAACGGAAATTTCGAGGTGGTCAAGTAAACGGCGGGGCGAACATTTGCAAGTCCGTCCGCCCGCGTGAGTTGAGCGCCTCTAACGGCCAGAGTACTGAGCGCGCCCTGGTGGGCGCGCCAACACATAACGAAAAGACATGAAAAGGCCGACACGCGCCAAGCTCGATCTCGGACCCCTACCGCACTTGCTCGGTTACGCACTGCGGCGAGCGCAAATTGCTGTGTTCGCCGATTTCATTGCCGCATTCGAGCCACTCGGGCTAAGGCCGGCGCAATTCAGCGTGCTGCTCTTGATCGACATCAACCCCGGTTGCAAACAATCGGACGCCGCAGACGCGCTGGGCATCATGCAGCCTAACTTCGTGGCGCTGATGGATGACCTTGAGCGGCGCGGCCTGGCACGTCGTGCGCCAGCGCAGACAGATCGGCGCTCGCATGCGCTGGAACTGACGGACAAAGGCGCGCAACTTTTGGGCAAGGCGCGGGCGGCCGTCACCGCGCATGAAGCACGGGTGACCCAATCACTTGACGCTGAGGAGGCGTCACAATTGTTTGAATTGCTGGCGCGCGTCGAGCGCTCGTTGCAAGCGCCCGACAGCGACAGCTGATTATTTGGGAGCCAAAATCATAATCATCTGGCGGCCCTCGAAGCGCGGCTCCGACTCGACCTTGGCGATCGTTTCAACGTCGGCTTTGACGCGCTTCAGCACATCCATGCCCAGCGACGTATGTGCCATCTCACGGCCCTTGAAACGCAGCGTGATCTTGACCTTGTCGCCCTCTTCGAAGAAGCGTTTCACCGAACGCATCTTGACGTCATAGTCATGATCATCGATGCCGGGGCGCATCTTGATCTCTTTCAACTCGACAATCTTCTGGCGTTTGCGGGCTTCCGCCAGCTTCTTTTGTTCTTGGAATTTGAATTTACCGTAGTCCATTATTTTGCAAACGGGCGGGGCTGCGTCTGGCGATATCTCGACGAGGTCGAGGCCCAGATCATGCGCTTTGACACGTGCATCGATCGTCGTGACGACGCCGACGTTGGTGCCCGTTTCATCAATCAGGCGGATTTCACGCACGCGGATATGTTCGTTGATCCGCGGGCCGGATGGTTCGCGCTCAGGCGCGGCTTTCATTGGACGGCGTATTTTGCATTCTCCATCAGTTGTTGCAGGGCTTCATAGCATGCCCGTTCCCTTTCGCTGTTGCGAAGGGAAGGTGCGTGTGGCCAAAAAAGCGCTAGAGTTGTCCTGGTGTCAAGGTTGAAACATCAAGTTGCTCGGATGTTTCACCCGCAATCGGACGATGGCGTGATCCAAATTGCAAAAGTCATGCAGATCACGCCGCCTTTGCGCCGGGCTGGTCATAGAAACGTTTGCCGCTCGCTGCCATCTGCCGCAAGAGGGCCGGCGGGCTAAAACGGGGGCCGAAGCGCTGCGCCAGCAGGTCACACTGCCGGACAAACTCGGCCGGGCCCACCGTGTCGATCAGCGACAATGGTCCGCCGCTCCAGGGCGCGAAACCCCAGCCGAGTATCGCGCCGATGTCGGCATCCTCAGGCGCGGTTACAACCTTTTCCTCGTAGCACCGCGCCGCCTCCAGGGCCTGGATGAACAGGAAGCGCGTTTTGAGGTCCTCGACCGCAGGCTGTTCGGCCATCGGCTTGGCCAGTTTTGCCAGCCCCGACCACAGTCGCTTTTTCTCGCCCTCGGGATACTCATAGAACCCTTTGCCGGCCTTCTTGCCGACGCGACCGAACTCGTTGACCATCTTCTCGATAATTCCGTCGGCGGGGGATGTCCGGTAGCTGTCACCCAGATCTTTGCGGGTCTGCATGCCCACTTTGTACATCAGGTCGATCGCCACCTCGTCGCCGAGCGCGAGGGGTGCCATGGGCATGCCGGTCATGCGGCCGGCATTCTCGATCAGCGCGGGAGTGATGCCCTCGGCGAGCATCAAGATGCCCTCGCGGGTATACGTGCCGAACACGCGGCTGGTGTAAAATCCACGGCTGTCGTTGACGACGACGGGGGTTTTGCGGATGCGTTTGACGTAGTCCATGGCGGTGGCGAGCGTGGCATCAGACGTGGCTTTACCGCGGATGATCTCGACCAATTGCATTTTGTCGACCGGCGAGAAGAAGTGCACGCCGATGAATTTGGTGGCGTCGCGCGAGGCTTCGGCAAGTCCCGTGATCGGCAATGTCGAGGTGTTGGAGCCGAACACCGCTCCCTTGGGCAGCACGGCCTCGGCTTTCTTCGTCACATCCGCTTTGATGGCGCGGTCCTCGAACACCGCTTCAATGACCAGATCGCAATCAGCCAATCCGGCGTACGACGTGGTCGCCGTGATGCGCCCCAGCAGCGCCGCCTTCTTCTCCGCCGTGGAGCGCCCCTTGGCGATGGCTGCATCGAGCAGCTTCTCAGAGTAGGCCTTGCCTTTCTGTGCGGCGGCATCCGTGCTGTCGATCAGCACCACGTCGAGGCCGGCTTGCGCCGAAACGTAGGCGATACCCGCGCCCATCATGCCCGCGCCGAGCACGGCTATTTTCTTGAGCTTGGCTGCTGGGAAATCCTTCGGCCGCGACGCCAGCTTGGCGGCGCGTTGCATGTTGATGAACAGCGAGCGGATCATGTTGCGCGACGCCGGGTTCATCATCAGCTCCGCCATATAGCGGGCTTCGATGCGTAATGCTGCATCGATCGGCACGAGCAGGCCTTCGTAGACGCAGGACATGATGGCTTGCGGTGCGGGATAATTGCCCATGGTTTTGGCGTGCAGCATCGCATTGCCGGCCGGAAACACCTGCCGCGCGGCGCCATCGTAGGCGGTGCCTCCCGGCACCTTGTAGCCCTTCTCGTCCCACGGCTGCACCGCGGCGCCGCCACCGAGAATATAGGCCTTGGCTTCCTTGATCAGATCGGCCGCCGGCACGACCTTGTGCACGAGGCCGGCCTTCAGCGCCGCCTTCGGATCGAGCGATTTGCCTTCCACCAGTAAGGGCAGCGCCCCCAGCGCGCCCATCAGACGCGGCATGCGCTGCGTGCCGCCGCCGCCGGGCAACAGGCCGACCTTCACTTCCGGCTGCCCGATCTGGATGGTCGGATCGTCTGCCACGATGCGATGGTGGCACATCAGGCAGATTTCGAAGCCGCCGCCGAGTGCGGTGCCGTTGACCGCCGCGACGAATGGCTTGCCGGATTTTTCGACTTTGCGGGTGAACTTGGCGTTGTCGTTGAAGAAGTCGAAGATCGCCTTGGCCTGCTGCTCTTTGCTGAGGCCTGCACCTGCGGAAATACCTTCCATCATCGAGAGATCTGCACCGGCAATGAATGCGGGCTTGCCCGATGTGATCACTACGCCCTTTACCTTTTGATCGGCAATCGCTGCCAGACACGCCGCCTTGAACTCGCGATCGCTGTCCGCGGAGATGACATTCATGCTGCGCCCCGGCATGTCCCAGGTAATCGTCGTAATGCCATCGGCGTCGGTGGAAGAGGTGATGTTTGTCATGGTGTTGTACTCACGGACAGGTGCTGTGTGATTTTCGGCTCAAGTAAAGTCTTTAGGTCTGCACTTTTGCGTCCTTGGTGATCTGCGACGGACGCTTTGATAATCGCTCGCAGGTCGTCGCTATAAGTCGGAAGCTCGGTTTGCCGGAATTCGGCAGATGAAAGCCAGACAACATGATGTTTGATCAGTAATCCAGCCGTCTCCCGCCAAACGAGGTCCGATGTTGAAACAAGAATTTCGTCGAGCGCATTGAGGACATTGCTAACAAACCAGAAGTAGCGCACCCGCTTCTCAGGATCTTCATGCAAAGGACGATCTGGTTCGGCATACTCTGGATGCTCAAACGACAAGCGCAACACGCCGGCATAAGTTCGTTTGGCGTTCACTTCCTTCTGCAGAAGTCGCTCAACACGTGAGCGCCAAACCGACACACCGACACCAGCGACAGTACCGATAACACCCAAAATGGCGGCCAAGTCTCGTAGCTTTGCGGCGTTCGCCCAAATCCACTCGAAGACAGTCATAGGTTCCCACTCAATTTATGTTTTGAGTTTGAATTCGTCTCTGCAGGCCAGCGATTGACTGCCCGCACGAACCCTGAACTTTCGTCATGGCCGCGAAGGCGGCCACCCAAGCATGCCGATTTTTGTCGTGACGGGCAAATCAATGGATTCGGCTAAAGCTGTGTTGCGACTGATGTCACCGACCCTCGGCCCTTCTGCTTGCTTGGTTGGCCGCCTTCGCGGCCATGACGATGGGTGTGGTCGTCGTCACGGAAAATGCGGCTGTTCTCACACCCGCTCAATCACCGTCGCGGTGCCCATGCCGGCGCCGACGCAGAGGGTGGCGAGGCCGGTGGAGAGATCGCGGCGTTCCATCTCGTCAAGTAGAGTGCCGAGGATCATCGCGCCGGTGGCGCCCAGTGGATGCCCCATGGCGATGGCGCCACCGTTGACGTTGATCTTGCTGTGCGGAATGTTGAGCAGCTTCATGTAGAGCATGACGACGGACGCGAAGGCTTCGTTCAACTCGTAGAGATCGATATCGCCAGCCTTCATGCCCAGGTTCTTGAGCAGCTTCGTCGTCACCTTCTCGGGGCCCGTCAGCATGATCGACGGCTCCGAGCCGATCGACGCGAAACCACGGATGCGGGCGCGTGGTTTGAGGCCGGCGGCAATGCCGGCCTCCTTGCTGCCGACGAGAACGGCTGCCGAGCCATCGACGATGCCCGACGAGTTGCCGGCATGGTGGACATGATTGATGCGTTCGAGTTCGGGATAACGCTGCGTCATGACGGCATCAAAGCCGGCCTGCTCGCCGATGGCCCCGAACGCGGCCTTGAGGCTTGCGAGCGACTGCATGGACGTGTCCGGCCGCATGTGTTCGTCGCGGTCGAGGATGGTGAGGCCGAGTTGGTCTTTGACCGGTACTACAGATTTCTTGAAGTGCCCGGCCTTCCAGGCCGCCGCCGCCCGTTTCTGGCTTTCGACGGCGTAGGCGTCAACGTCGTCGCGCGAGAAGCCGTGCATGGTAGCGATGGTGTCGGCGCCGATGCCTTGCGGCGTGAAATAGCTCTTGAAGGCGATGCTCGGATCGGCCGCCCACGGTCCGCCATCGCTGCCCATCGGCACGCGGCTCATGCTTTCGACACCGCCGCCAATCGTCATCTTCGACTGGCCGGACATCACCTGTGCGGCTGCCATATTAACAGCCTCGAGGCCCGAGGCACAGAAGCGATTGATCTGCACGCCGGCGACCGTTTCGGCGTAGTCGGCATTGAGCACGGCGATGCGGGCGAGATCGGAGCCCTGTTCGCGCGTCGGCGAGACGATGCCGAACACCACGTCGTCAACCAACGACGTGTCGAGATTGGAGCGGTCGCGGATGGATTTGAGAACGCCGGTGGCGAGGTTGAGGGCGGTCACTTCGTGCAGCGATCCATCGGATTTGCCGCGACCGCGTGGCGTGCGAACGGCATCGTAAATATAAGCGTCGGCCATGGGGCGTTCCTCAAATTGCGGAATTGATCCGGTTTTTCTTTGCAGGGCGGGATTTTGATGGCGTTGTCTTGTTGGGTGCGGAAAGGTCGGCGAGCCCGAAGGCTGCGAGATACACTTGGGTTAGCTTAAGTGATGCGGCGCCGATGTCAAAGCCCCGTCGCCGGTTTTGTACGATGACCGTCCAGCCGATCTGCTCGATGCCGCCGTAGAACATGTCGCGCATGACCGCGCGCTCGAGCCCTGTTCGTGACGTCAGATCCGGCGCCCAACGATCCAAAAATGCCGTGAATTGATCGGAGAACGCGCGCAATGCATCGCGTGCGCCGCTGCGTCCGTAGCCTTCTGCCGCTTTCACTTCGCGCAGCCAGATTCTATACATTTCCGGCGCCACCAGCATGCTGCGCAACTGATGCGCGATGAGGGCTTGCAAGCCACCACGCAAGCAGGTGGCGGTTGCGGCAATACGCTCGGCTTCGTCAATGTTGCTTTGTAAAGCGGCCAATCCAACGCTGAGCACCAGATCGCTTTTGTCGTGAAAGTAATTGTAGAGCGTGCCTTCGGATAGGCCGGCGGCGACGGCCACCTCGGCCATCGAGACGCGCTCGTAGCCGCGCAAACCATAGAGCCGGCGGGCCACATCAAGGATGCCAGCCTCGCGCGCGCCCCAGCGGCCGACGGGCGGTTTCGATAGAGATTTGGCGGTTCTCTGGACCATGCGATCTTGCGCTTATCCGCATTGACAGTGCGTCCAAGTGTGCGCCACTCTCGAATTTGAGGCAACCTCAAAATTGGGGATACGGACGGGCGAAGATGCAGACGTCGAAACCAACCCACTATCAGTCGATATTCAAACCCGGTTTGTTTTCCGGCCGGGTCGCGGTGGTGACGGGCGGTGGTAGTGGCATCGGGCGCTGCACCGCGCATGAGTTAGCGGCTTTGGGGGCCAAGGTCGCCGTGGTAGGGCGCAAGCAGGAAAAACTGGACGCGGTGGCAGCCGAGATCGCGGCAGCCGGCGGCGACGCGCAGGGTTTTGCTTGCGATATCCGTGAGGAAGTGCAGGTTGCAGCCGTTGTAACGGCGATCGTGAAACGGTTCGGGCGTATCGATCATCTCGTCAATAATGCCGGCGGTCAGTTCGCAGCACCGCTTGAAAGCATCAGCCAGAAGGGTTGGGAGAACGTCGTGCGGACCAACCTCACCGGCGGCTTCGTGATGGCGCGCGAATGCTACACGCAGTGGATGAAGGCGCACGGCGGCTCGATCGTCAACATCGTCGCCGATATGTGGATGGGCATGCCGACGATGGGGCACTCGGGTGCTGCGCGGGCGGGCATGGTGAACTTTACCGAGACGGCGGCGCTGGAATGGTCGCGTTCGAACGTGCGGGTCAATGCGGTGGCGCCGGGTTGGATCGCGTCTTCGGGCATGGATCAGTATCCGCCTGAGATGGGCGAGCGCATCCGCGGGTTGAAAAATATAGCGCCGTTGGGCCGCATGGGCACGGAGAGTGAAACCGCCGCGGCCATCGTGTTTTTGTTGTCGGACGGAGCCGCCTACATCTCCGGTTCGACCTTGCGGGTGGATGGCGCCGCGCCCAATGCCAAGATCAGCCGGCCCATGCCACCCAATACAAATCCGGCGCCGGAATTCGATGGTTTTCATCTGGCGCAGAAGCCGAAAGTGCTTGGCGGCTAAACGTGATCGGGGTTTGAACGTACATGCCAGTCATTGAAAGCCGCATCGAGACGTCTTCGGAAAGCTTCCGGCAGAACCGCGAGCAAATGCTGGCACTGATTGCAGGGGTGCGTGATCTCGAGGAAAAGGTTCGCGCGCAATCGGATGGCAAGGAGGCTCTGTTCCGCAAGCGCGGACAATTGCTGCCACGGGAGCGGGTCGCGTTATTGTTGGATCGCGGCGCGCCGTGGCTGGAGTTATCGACGCTGGCTGGACTCAAGATGCACGACGACGACGGGGGTGCAGGTATCCAAGGCGGTGGCGGCATCTGCGGCATCGGCAGCGTCGCCGGTATCCGCTGCGTCGTGACTGCGTCGGATAGCGCCATCAAGGGCGGCACGACGGCGCCGATGGGACTTAAAAAGAACCTGCGCGTGCAGCAGATCGCATTCGAGAACAAGTTGCCGGTGGTGCGGCTGGTCGAGAGCGGCGGCGCAAACCTGCTGTATCAGGCGGAGATTTTCGTCGAGGGCGGGCGCGGGTTCGCCAATCAAGCGCGTATGTCGGCGGCGGGCATTCCGCAGGTCACCGTCGTGCACGGATCTTCCACAGCGGGCGGCGCGTATGTTCCGGGATTGTCCGACTATGTGATCCTCGTACGCGGCAAGGCGAAAGTGTTCCTGGCCGGCCCGCCGCTGCTCAAGGCCGCGACTGGCGAGATCGCCACGGATGAAGAACTGGGCGGGGCTGAAATGCACGCCACCAAGTCGGGGCTGGCAGAATATCTGGCTGAGGACGATACGGATGGAATCCGCCTCGCGCGCGAAGTGCTGCAGCGTCTGCCCTGGAACCAGCAACTGCCTGTCCAACGCGACGTTGCCTGGGTTGAGCCACGGTATCCTGTCGAGGAGCTGGCAGGCGCCGTACCCGTCGATTACCGCAAGCCGTATGACGTGCGTGAGGTCATCGCGCGGCTTGTCGACGGCAGCGACTTTCTCGATTTCAAAGCCCTTTATGGTGTGCATACCGTCTGTGGGCACGCGGCGATCGAGGGGCACACTATCGGCGTCATCGGTAATAACGGCCCGATCGACGCGGATGGCGCCACCAAGGCGGCGCAGTTCATTCAACTTTGCTGTCAGGCCAACATTCCCATCCTCTATCTGCAGAACACCACCGGCTACATGGTCGGTCGCGAGATGGAGCAGGCGGGCATCATCAAGCATGGCTCCAAAATGATCCAGGCTGTGGCCAACGCGACGGTGCCGCAGATCACGCTGCACATCGGCGCGTCGTTCGGTGCCGGCAACTATGGCATGTGCGGGCGCGCCTACGATCCGCGCTTCATCTTTGCGTGGCCGAACAATCGTGTTGCCGTGATGGGCGGCGAGCAGGCGGCCAAGGTCATGTCGATCGTAACGGAGGACAAGGCCAGGCGCGAGGGCAAACCCGTCGATCGCGCCATGCTCGACAAGATGGAGGCCGGCATCGTCAAGCGCATGGACGGCGAAAGCGCGGCGCTGTTTGCAACGGCGCGGCTGTGGGACGATGGCATTATCGATCCGCGCGATAGCAGGCGCGTGCTGGCCATGTGCCTGTCGATCTGCCGCGAGGCCGAGATACGACCGCTGCGGCGGACGACGTTCGGCGTCGGGCGGATGTGACACAAGGAGGCTTGTGCTAGGCTTGCGATCAGACCCGGGCATCTTGGTGAGCACGACATGGCATCGACAAAGCGCAAAGTTCCGACCCACATGACGGCCGCGGAGTTCCTGGCCTGGTCGGGTGATGGGTTGGGCGGGCGCTATCAGCTCATCGACGGTGAGTTGCGCGCCATGTCGCCGGCGAGCACGACGCACGGGACGATCCAGGCAACGCTCGTGCGCATGATCGGCAATCATATATCAGGTGCGCCGGCGCGTTGCAGGCTCATCACGGAGCCCGCCGTCGAAGTGCGCGTCCACGCCGATATCAACATGCGCGTGCCGGACATCGGCGTCAGCTGCGCGCCGGACGTGGCGGGTCAGATTGCTTTGCCGGAGCCGCTGTTGCTGATCGAGATTCTTTCGCCGGGCAACGCCAAGGATACTTGGGATAATGTGTGGGCCTACACGACTTTGCCGTCGCTGCAGGAGGTGCTGATTGTGCATTCGACACGCTTCGGCGCTGAAATTTTACGGCGAGAGCCCGACGGCACGTGGGCGGCAGACACCGAAAAGATCGGCGCCGATGACGTCGTTCGGCTCGCGTCGATTGGCTTCAATGCGCCCTTGCGCGAGGCCTACGTCAACACGCACCTCGCCTGACATTTTAAAATCGGACCCAACGACGGAAACGCTCCATGCAATTCACCCCCGAACACGACCAACTCCGCGCCAGCTTGCAGAAATTCATCAAGGCCGAGATCAATCCGCACGTCGACGACTGGGAAAAGGCCGGCATCTTTCCCGCCCACGAGTTGTTCAAAAAAATGGGCAAGATGGGATTTCTCGGCTTGTGCAAGCCTGAGAAATGGGGCGGCTCCGGTCTGGATTATTCCTATTCGATGGTGATGGCGGAGGAACTCGGTCACGTCAATTGCGGCGGCGTGCCGATGGCGATCGGTGTGCAAACCGACATGGCGACGCCGGCGTTGGCGCGCTTCGGCTCGGATGTGGTCTGCCAGGAATTTCTGGCGCCGTCGATAGAGGGAGATTTTGTCGCCTGTCTTGGTGTCTCCGAAGTCGGCGCCGGCTCGGACGTGGCCAGCGTCAAGACCAGCGCGCGCAAGGATGGCGGCGACTATGTCATCAACGGCGGCAAGATGTGGACCACCAGTGGCACGCAAGCCGACTGGATGTGTCTGTTGGCCAATACCTCCGACGCCGAGCCGCATCGCAACAAGACGCTGATGTGCGTGCCGATGAAGACCAAAGGCGTCGAGATCGCCCGCAAGCTCGACAAGATGGGCATGCATTCGTCCGATACGGCGCAGGTGCATTTCGACGATGTGCGTATTCCCCAGCGTTACATCATCGGCGAGGAGGGTAAGGGTTTTACTTACCAGATGCTGCAGTTCCAGGAGGAGCGGCTATGGGCCGGTGCGCGCGGACTGATCGGGCTTGAGCGGCTGATCCAGGAAACCATCGACTACACGCGGACCCGCGTCGCGTTCGGCAAGCCGATCCTCGACAATCAAGTGGTGCACTTCAAGCTCGCCGAATTGGCGACGGAAATCGAACTGTTGCGCTCGCTCGTCTATCGCGCTTGCGACCTCTACCTGAAGGGCCAGGACGTGACGAAGCTGGCATCGATGGTGAAACTGAAGTCAGGCCGCCTGAGCCGCGAAGTCGCCGATGGTTGCCTGCAATACTGGGGTGGCATGGGTTTCATGAACGAAACCCGCGTGTCACGGGCATTTCGCGATGGTCGTCTCGGGTCGATCGGGGGCGGTGCTGACGAAATCATGCTGACGATCATTTCAAAGTTGATGGGAACTCTGCCGGGCACCGGTAACACAAGCAAAAAGGCGAAGCACTGATGCCGCTCGTCTTGCCGACTACCACGCATATCCGGCTGGAGCGCGAAGGGCCGGTGCTGCGGCTGTGGCTCAACCGGCCGGAGACGCGCAATGCCTTGTCGGCCGACATGGTGCGCGAGATCCAGGCGACCTTCGATGCGATCCGCGATGATCGCGACGTGCGCGTGGTTGTCATTCGCGGTGCAGGCGGAACGTTCTGCGCCGGCGGCGACATCAAGAACATGTCGACGGCAAGTGCGCCACCAATCGCAGGGATGGCCGACGAACTCAAGGCAGGTAATCTCCGCTATGGCGCGATGCTGCTGACGATCGACGAGGCGCGGCAGGCGGTTATAGCCGTGGTCGAGGGCGCGGTGATGGGCGGCGGCATCGGCTTTGCCTCTGTCTCCGATGTCACATTCGCGTTGGAGAGCGCGCAATTCGCCATGACCGAGGTGATGCTGGGTATCGTGCCGGCGGCCATTTCGCCCTTTGTGGTGCGGCGAATCGGCCTGACGGCGGCGCGGCGGTTTGCGGTGTCGGGGGCGAAGTTAACGGGCACCCAAGCGCGCGATGTCGGCTTTGCGCATGAGGTGGCAGCCGATATCGATGGCCTCGATGCACTCGTCACCGCGGAAATCAATCAGATCCTGAAATGCGCGCCGGATGCGGTGGCGGAGACGAAACGCCTGATGCAGCGCGCGGCGTCTCCCCTCCCGTTGACGGAGATGTTGGATCGCGCGGCGGATAGTTTTGCCGCCGCCGTGCGTGGTCCGGAAGGGCGAGAAGGCACCGCGGCTTTTGTCGAAAAGCGCAGGCCCAGCTGGGTTGGGAAAATCGGATCGTGAACATGGCCTTTACAAAGATCCTGGTTGCCAATCGGGGCGAGATCGCATGCCGCATCATGCGCACCGCGCGCGCGATGGGGTATCGCACGGTGGCTGTATTCTCGGACGTGGATCGCAATGCGCTGCATGTGCAGACCGCAGATGAAGCTGTGCACATCGGCGCGGCTGCCGCGACGGAAAGCTATCTCGATAGTGCAAAGTTGCTCGCCGCAGCCAAGCGCTCGGGTGCCGATGCCGTGCACCCCGGGTACGGTTTTTTATCGGAGAATGCTTCGTTTGCGGCGGGCTGCCGCGAGGCCGGCCTGGTGTTTATCGGACCGTCGCCGGAAGCCATTGCGGCGATGGGCAACAAGGCTGCAGCCAAGCGTCTGATGTTGGAAGCGGGCGTGCCGTGCGTGCCGGGCTATCAGGGTGCAGATCAGTCGGACGCGCGATTGGCGGCCGAGGCCCGCAAGATCGGATTCCCGGTTATGGTGAAAGCCGCTGCAGGGGGCGGGGGGCGCGGCATGCGGCTCGTCACGGCAGAAACGGAAGTGTTGGGCGCACTTGCGTCGGCACGGCGGGAAGCTTTAGCAGCGTTTGGCTCTGATGAACTTATCCTGGAAAAGGCCGTCGTCGATGCGCGACATATCGAGATCCAAGTCTTTGGCGACGGCCATGGCAACATCATTCATCTCGGCGAGCGCGATTGTTCAATCCAACGCCGACATCAGAAGGTGATCGAGGAAGCGCCTTCGCCCGCAGTGAGTGCCGAGTTGCGCGCACGCATGGGTGCGGCTGCGGTGGCGGCTGCCCGAGCTATCAACTACTGTGGGGCAGGCACGGTCGAGTTCCTGCTGGCCGTTGACGGCAAGTTCTATTTCCTTGAAATGAATACCCGCATTCAAGTCGAGCATCCCGTGACCGAGGCGGTGACGGGGTTCGATCTGGTGCGCTGGCAGATTGATGCTGCGGCAGGCGCGAAACTGCCGGTTCGCGAAACCGAGGTGAAGTTTGCCGGGCATGCCATCGAGGCTCGATTGTACGCCGAGGATCCTCACGCAGGGTTTCTGCCACGCAGCGGGCGGATCGTGGCGTGGTCAATGCCGGAGATTTCTGGCGTCCGCGTCGACCACGGGCTGGCAACGGCGCCGACCGAAGTCAGCACTTTTTATGATCCGATGATTGCAAAAATCATTGCCCATGGCGCGTCGCGCGAGGAGGCGCGGCGTCGCTTGATTGTGGCGCTCGATCATTGTCATGTGCACGGAATTGCGACCAATCGCGCATTTCTACTGGCCTCGTTGCGGCATCAGGTGTTCGTCGACGGCGACACGACGATTGCTTTCATCTCCCAGCATTTTGCCGCACAGAGCAAGGCGTTGGCGCGCCCGGAACCTGATGGTGTCATGGTGGCGCTGGCGGCGACATTATTGGTGGACCGGCAAACGCAAGCGGATGGGTGGCGATCGACCGGCGCGCGCGCCATCCCGTTGAAGTTATCGGTTGGGCGTAGCGTGCATGAATTGCGGGTTACGGCGGACGGGTCTCGTGCTTGGATCATTGAGGGTGCGGGATCGCGGCATCGGGTGACGCTATTGGGCGCTGTCGCCGGCCCCGTTCGCTTCGAGGTCGATGGCCACGTGCGGGAGGCGCACGCAGCGTGGGACGACGCGCAACTGTTGCTTGATCTCGGCTCGGTATCGATAAGCGCCAGCGATACGACGCTTGCTGCGCGCGCCGCCGACGACGTGCAGGGCGCGGCTATTTTGAGGGCGCCGATGAATGGTCGGATTGTCGCTGTGCATGCCAAAGCCGGCGATGCCGTCGTGAAGGGTCAGCGGCTGGTCGTGCTCGAGGCCATGAAGATGCAACACGAAATATCGGCTGAGCGTGACGGGACCGTCGAGACGTTGTCGGTCAATGTCGGCGACCAAGTGGCCACGCGGCAGGTGCTGGTCGGGATGGCTGTCAGTTGAGTTTGCACATGCGGCCCTTGACGCGATCAGAAGCCTTCCGCCTGGCACTCGGTGGATGTTTGGCGATTGCGGCGGCGATCGGGATTGGTCGCTTCGTTTATACGCCGATGCTGCCGATCATGATCGACGCCCTGGGTTGGAGCCGGTTTGACGGTGGCCTCGTCGCGTCGGCAAATTTTCTCGGCTACGTGATCGGCGCATTGGTGGCGGGTCACAGGATTTTTTCGGCGATGCCGCGGCGCTGGTTGCTGATTGCATTAGCGATCAGCGTGATGTCGACGGCGGGCATGGCAGCCTCGCCGCAGATGGCTGTGCTTGTCGGCTTGCGCTTTGTCGGCGGCATCGCCAGCGCCTTCGTCATCATCTGTGCCTCGACGCTGGTGCTCGAACGATTGTCGCGCGCGGGACAGGCCAAACTGGCATCGGTGCACTTCGCGGGCGTTGGCATCGGAATATTCATCTCGGCCGCGGTTGTCGCCGCGATGTCGGCTGCGGGTGATCTATGGCAGTCGATGTGGCTGATGTCGGCGGGCGCCGCCGCGTTTGCCGCGGTGGTGGCGGCTGTACTTGTGCGACCATTGCTGAATGCTGATGCCGCATTACCCGCGCCGTCGGTACGGTCGGGGGGATCGCAGGCCGGAATTGTCCTGGCGTACGGGTTGTTCGGCTTTGGCTACGTCATCACTGCGACATTTCTTGTTACCATCGTCCGTCAGACGGCTGAAATTCGTGCATTGGAGCCGTGGATCTGGATGCTGTTTGGGCTCGCAGCGGTGCCTTCAGTTCCGCTCTGGCAATGGTTGTCGCGTCGCATCGGCCTCGCAAGGGCCTTTGCTGTTGCGTGTCTTGTCGAAGCGGTCGGTGTTGCGGCGAGTGTCGAATGGATGACCACTGCTGGCGTGTGCGCGTCAGCCGTTCTGCTCGGCGGCACATTCATGGGGCTGACGGCATTAGGGCTGATGGCCGGGCGAGCCGTCGCCGGGGACCGGGCACAACGGGTTATCGGGCTGATGACCGCAAGTTTCGGCATCGGCCAGATGATCGGCCCCACGATCGCCGGCGCATTGGCGGAGGCCACCGGCAATTTGCGGGCGCCGTCGCTGTTGGCCGCCGCAGCGCTTGTAATCGCTGCCGCAATCGCGCTCGTGGAAGCCGGGAGGGTCGGCAATGTCGCACTCCGTGCGGCAAATTAATACCCCGACGTCGCTCTCTCTCAGGCGGTGATCAAGTCACGCTTGAAAGCGCCGTTGCGGTGATAATAATAGGGCACGGGATTGGTGCCATGATCGAGGGAGCCATTGTCGAGTTGTTCGCTGAGATCTTCCAACACCACACGGGTGATGCGCGGCAGATCCAGGGCTCGCGCGCCCTCCAACGTGACCCACTCCAAACCGCTCAATTCGCCGTCGTTGATCGCTTGTCGTTCCACAATCGCCGAAGAATCGATGCAGAAGAAACGGGTATCGAAGCGGCGGGGGCGGCCAGGCGGCGTGACAGCACGCGCAAAAAACGTAATGCCGGAAAGGGCTGGCGCATAGCCGGCCGCGAAGAATGCCTTCCAACCTTCCGGCGGTGTCTTGGCGTGAGTGGATCTGGCGCCGATGATAAGCCCGGCTTCCTCGTAGGCCTCTCGAATGGCGGCGGCAGCCAGCGACCGCGCGCGCACGGCCGATGGAAGTCCCCGCATAGCGACTTTGAGTTTTGCAATTTCGCTTGGACGCAGGTCAGAGGCCGTTGCGACCGTCTTGTCGGTTCGGTCGACGCGGCCGCCCGGAAATACGTATTTTCCGGCCATGAACGCCAAATCGTCACGGCGTTTGCCCAACAATACTTTGGGTTCATTGCCGGTGCGATCGACGATAACCAGTGTCGCCGCATCCTTTGGGCGCAGCAATTTCGAGCCAGGGTTGCGCTTTTCCGTAAATTCTTCTTTTAAGGCGTCCATTTCAGGCATGCTCGCTCCCGGGTCTGACGATCGATAGCGGTGGCCACGGTTCTGGCAAGGAAGGATCCGGCGACGTGCCGAAACCGTGCATGCGCATTGCCCATTGCTGGCCGATCAATGCGCCCTTGATGCGCGGTAGCAACCATAACGACAAGAGCAAAGTAGCTGGCCCCCACAGCAGCGCGTGCACCCATAGATCCGGGTGCAGGCGGGTCTCGACGGCAAGCACCAGACCAATAATAAGGTGGCCAACGATCAACATGGTGAAATACGGCGGCGCATCGTCGGCGCGGTGGTGGTGCAGTTCTTGGCCACAAAGCGCGCAGTGATCCACAACCTTGAGGTATTTGCCGTAGAGCAATCCGGTGCCGCACGCCGGACAGCGCTGCTGCCAACCTCGCACCATGGCGGGCCAGACGAGGCGAGGTGATGAACATTGCATTGGTGCAGCCATGTTACCTGCGTTTGATTGCAAGAAGGTCAGGCGTTACCGTGCCGTGCGTGGATCCTGTGCGTCAAGGTCGCCAACGGTCGCGCGTGCAACTATGTTTTCTCCGAAGTCGGTTTGTTCGCGAGCGCGGTTTATGCGATCAGACTATCGGCGCGGCGGGCCCTTGCGACCGAGGCGAGCGCCCATTTTTCCGAGATCGCGACGATTGCCGCGTACGCCTTTGGTGTTGGACGCCCGCATATCCTTGTGCCCATCACTCAACATTTCGAAGCGGAGAGCGCCGGCCGTTGGGACCGCTTCGACAAGGCGGACATTGACGGTGTCACCTAAGCGGAAGCCGCGCCGCGTGCGGTCGCCGATCAAGGCGTGGCTGGCCGGATCGTGCACGAAATAATCGTCGCCCAGTGTCGAGATGGGAATGAAACCATCCGCTCCGGTGTCGGCCAATTTGACGAACAGACCCGATTTTGTAACGCCAGCGATGCGTCCGCGAAATTCGGCACCGACGCGGTCGGCGAGATGCGTTGCGATCAATCGATCGGTCGTCTCGCGCTCAGCCGTCATCGCGCGGCGTTCGGTTTGAGAAATGCCTTCTGCGATTTCATGAAGGCCAGCGAGTTCTCCGTCGGTGATCCCATCACTTCCCAAGCCGAGAGCGCGCACCAGACAGCGGTGGACGATCAGATCGGCATAGCGGCGGATGGGCGAAGTGAAGTGGGCGTAGCGCTTGAGATTGAGGCCGAAATGGCCGAGGTTGCCGGGCGCATAGACGGCCTGCGATTGCGACCGCAACACGACTTCGTTGATGAGGTCCGCAGTGGGCAAGGTCTTGGCGGCAGCAAGGATCTCGTTGAAGTGCGTCGGGCGCAACTGACCGGCCTTCGGCAGGCGCAGATCGAGTGTCGCGAGGAAATCCCCGAGCGCGGCAAGCTTTTCTTTTGATGGCTGCTCGTGCACGCGATAGATCAGGTTGGTGCGTTTTTCCTCGAGCGTTTCTGCGGCGGCGACATTGGCTTGGATCATGAATTCTTCGATCAGTCGGTGCGCAGTCAACCGCTCGGGAACTATGACGTTGGCGACGCGCCCTTCCTGGTCGAGCACTATTCTGCGTTCGGGCAAGTCGAGATCGAGGGGAGCCCGATTGTCGCGCGCACGACAGACGACGTCATAGGCGGCCCACAAGGGCTTGAGCGCGGCTTCCAGCACCTTTGCCGCTTTCGGCGTAGGTTTTCCATCGATCGCGGCTTGCGCTTCCTGGTAACTCAGTTTGGCGGCCGAACGCATGAGCGCGCGATGGAATGTGTGGTGGCGTTTGTGGCCGGTGGCATCGAACACCATTTCGACTGCGAGACAGGGGCGCTCTTCCAATTCGCGCAATGAGCAAAGATCGTTGGAGATGCGCTCCGGCAACATGGGAACGACGCGGTCGGGAAAATAGACGGAGTTGCCGCGGATGCGCGCTTCCCGATCCAACTGCGTCCCTGGCCGAACGTAAGCGGCAACATCTGCGATCGCGACGATGACGCGCCAGCCGCCGGGGTTCTTGCCGTCTGTGTCGGGTGCGGCGTAGACGGCATCGTCATGGTCGCGGGCGTCCACCGGATCAATCGTCAGCAACGGCAAACCTGTGAGGTCGCGTCGCTTGTCGATGTTAAGTGCGGGGAGCAACTTTACTTCATCCAGAACCGCGCGGGGGAATTCGTCGGGAATACCATGCGTATGGATGGCAATTAGTGAAATTTGACGCTGATCACCGGGGTTTCCGATACTTTCGACCACCCGGGCGCTGGGTGTGCCGTGGCGTCCGCGGATAAGGTCGAAGCGGACGAGGTCGCCGTTCTTGGCGTCACCGCTTTGCGTGGCGTCCACGGGCCAGGCGCGCATTTCCTTTTTGTCGACAGGTTCGATCATGCCGCCTCCCGAGGCGCCGTGCGTGCGGATTGCGGCACGGAAGATTCCGAGCGCACGCGTGCGTTCTTTGGGGAGCTTCTTTATCGGTTCGACGGCATAATCGTAGCGATCGCCGGTGAGGCGGATAGTCCGGGCTAGAATGCGATCGCCAGCGCCGAGGGAGAAACGCTCATCGCCGCCGGATTTTTTCGGGATGCGTACGAAGGCTTTGGGCCGCTTACCGTCACCACTGTTCCAGACTTGCGGCTCGGCGATGAGGTCGCCTTCGGTGTCGCGACCGACGATGTCGAAAGTGGCAACGGCGGGTAGCCGGCCCTTCTCCTGCAGGGCTGTGCGGTTGCCGGAGAGTTGGCCCGCATCGGTCATTTCCTGCAGCAGCTTCTTGAGGGCGACGCGATTATCGCCCTTTATGGAAAAGGCGCGGGCAATCTCGCGTTTGCCGACAGTCTCGGACGCGGATTGGATGAATTTTAGAATATCGTCCTTGCTGGGCATCGAGGGTTGCGTCGACCTCGCCGGCTTGCCTTTGTCGCGAGCGGCCATCGTCAGATCCCTCGAAAATCATCGGACAAATTGCGCATGGTCAATTGCCGCCGACCAGCGATTTGAGTTTGCCTATCGCGCGCTCAACGACGTGTGACCGCTTCCACCGTTTCGCAATTGCCGAGCCAGCTTCGGCGAACGCTGCGCGAGTAGCCGCGGCCTCCGCACTTTCCGGGCGCATTGACAGGAGCGATTCAATTTGTGGTGTCTTGTTGCGGCCGTAGCCGAGGACGCCGAGGCCGTGGCCGTGGTGGAACTCAAACGACGGATAGCGTGCCTCAAGTTCGGCCCAGTATTTGTAAACGCCGAACCCACGTTCCCGCACCTGCGTATCATGGAACAAAACCACGGCGCGATCCGAAAGCTTGGGGATCCAGGTGGTGAAGTCTTCGACGACGTCGTCATAGAAGTGGCGGCCATCGACGTGCAGTAGATCGATGGTGCCGTCAGCAACCGACGGCAATGCGTCGGAGAAATACATGCGCTTCATTTCTGCAATATCGGCATAGTGCGTGCCAACATAACGGGACAGATTGTCGTAAACACTGTCGCTGTAAGCGCCAGCGTGTTCGTCGCCGCGCCACGTATCGACGGCGATTGCGCGACCGTCAATGGAACTCTTCCGAAGCTGCTCGCAGAAACAGCAGAAGGAATAGCCGTTGTGCGTCCCAAGCTCGACGATCAAGCGTGGGCGCAAAGCCTCGACAAGCCAGAATGCGAATGGGCCATGCTCGAGCCAAGCACTGTTGACGACGCGAGCCGGAGTTCTGGACGGCGGCACGGGCAGTTGGATCGTCATCTACTACGGGAGCTCCGAATTTGCTGGGAACGACATTGTGCAGACGTGACCCGCGGGTTAGCTGAGTGTGTTCACCCAGCCGCGCCGATTGGTCAACGGCTTGTATATCTGCATTAACCTATTCCACCAGTTTTAGGTAGCGACCAGAGTTGCTCTTAAACGGCGTTCAATCTCATTGAATGTTGAGTGTCGTTCAATAAAGGCGCGCGCCATGC
The DNA here is from genome assembly GCA_025351355.1 of Hyphomicrobiaceae bacterium. Classification (GTDB taxonomy): domain Bacteria; phylum Pseudomonadota; class Alphaproteobacteria; order Rhizobiales; family Hyphomicrobiaceae; genus JABFRJ01. Next base: position 10,185 of record JANXWC010000161.1, on the reverse strand, counting down.
CTGGTTGGTCGTGGAAAATTTGGTCCGCTGGTCTGTCGGCTTTAATTCTGGGATCAATCAGCCGAGCCTCGCGGCTAGACCTCCAGCGCCTGCAGGACATAGCTAGTTGGTTTTAATGCATCGATCGCAGCGGCTATGTGAAACTATTGCAACCGGAGCAGCGGGGACGGAGGTTTGCGAAGACTTCGAAAGGCGATGGTTCTGAAGAATTCAACGGCGGCTGCTCTACTTAAATGGGCACCGTTCAGGTTGGTGCCAACATTGGTCATTTAAGATCGATCCAACACTACATAGAGATCGATGAACGCGTGCAACCCAGTTCCTGGAGTATTTCATGCTCAACCATTTGATGTCTGAACGGCGGTTCGCGCCGCTCTTCTGTTCGCAATTTTGTTCAGCACTCAATGACAATTTCCTGAAAAACTCGCTCGGGTTGCTCGTTTTGTTTGGCATCGGCGCAGCAGCGGCTTTCAGTCCGTCGGACGGCGCCAAACTTAACACACTGGCAGGCGTCGTATTCATCGCGCCGTTCTTTTTTCTATCGGCGTTGGGCGGCGAACTGGCCGACAAATACGATAAGGGCCGCGTCGCTGCGGCCATCAAGCTCGGCGAAATCCCGGTAGCAGCCGTGGCCGCTGCCGGCTTCTATTTTCATTCGGTTCCCGTGCTATTTGCGGCACTGTTGGGTTTTGGTGTGATCGGCGCTTTGTTTGGTCCGGTGAAATATGGATTGCTGCCCGAAGCACTGACGACGGAGGAACTGGCAACAGGGAATGCATTGGTTGAGGGCGCGACCTTTCTGGCGATCTTGCTCGGAACCATCGGCGCCGGGATCCTCGTCACTGAAATTCAAAGCCGGGAACTGGTTGTCGGCATCATTCTCAGCCTGGCGGTCATCTGTTGGGTTTCGGCGAGGATGATCCCCTACAGAGGTTCCGCTGCGCCGACGATTGGCATCACGCGGAATCCGTTGTCATCGACGTTTCGATTGATCTCGGAATTGAAAACCGAGCCACGCATGCGAGTGGGCGCGCATGTATGCTCGTGGTTTTGGCTGGTGGGCGCCTTAGCCCTGTCGCTGTTGCCCGTCATGGTCAAAGGCCCGATGGGCGGTACGCCCGCGGTTTACACTTTGGCGCTTTCCGTTTTCGTCGTCGGTATCGCTGCCGGCTCGTTGCTTGCTGCACGCGCCAGTCACACACGCCCCAATCTGGCGCTGGTACCGTTAGGTGCCGTTTTGATGGGTTGTGCCGCGCTGGCGCTGGCGGCCCTTGCTTTCTGGATTGTGCGGCCCGTGGCTGACATTCCCGTTGCCGAATTTGTTAGCAGTAAGCGTGGCACAGCCTTTATCGCCAGCCTCGCGGTTCTCGCCCTTGGCGGCGGCTTGTTTATCGTTCCAGCCTTTGCCGCCGTTCAAAGCTGGGCGCCGGCGGACCGCCGCGCGCGTATCGTTGCGGCGGTGAACGTCATCAATGCGGCGTATATGACGGCAGCCGGCGCATTGCTTGCGGTGCTGCAAATTTTTGACACGCCATTGTGGCTGCTATTCTCGTTGCTTGGCATTGCGACCCTGGGCGTCGCAGGCATCGTAATGCGCCTTTGGGGTCAGGAAGGCGTTCGAGATATCGGCGCGGTATCTTTCAGCTCGCCTATGCCCTAGGGCCTGTCGTCAGTTGAGCCAAATGACCACGCAGACGAGCAGGACGCCAGCCAGGAATGTGCTGGCGAGTTTGTCGTAGCGCGTTGCGATGGCCCGATAATTCTTCAAGGTGCAAAAGCAGCGCTCGATGAGATTGCGCTCGCGATAGAGGGCAAAATCGGTCTTGCGCTGCTGTTTCCGAGTGGCCTTCGAAGGCATCGCTGGCGTAACATCGCGCGCTTCGAGCGCCGCGACCAGCGCGTCGGAATCGTAGCCCTTGTCGGCGAGCAGTGCACCCATCTCGATCCGATCGAGAAGCGGCTCGGTTTCGGTGATGTCAGCAGCTTGCCCCGGCGTGATCGAGAGCGCGAAGGGATTGCCGAGGGCATCGTGCGGAAGTGCGTCTCCGACACGACGACGGCGTGGATCTTGGTCGTCAGGCCATCACACGAACGGCCGATGGCTTGGTTCTCGCCACCTTTTTTTGAGCGCCGGCGCTGTGCTGGTAAGCACGCACGATGGTTGCGTCGAGCATCATGAATTTCGTTATCGGCGTCGCGCGCCTGCATTTCAAAAATCCACGTAAACACGTCACTTTCGCACCATCTGTGGTAGCGTTTGTGGTTTATTTCCAATGGTCGTAACGGCTCGGCAGATCGCGCCACGGAATGCTTGTCCGATAGCAGAAAATCACGGCGTCGACGAACAATCGATTGTCCGGCGGCGTGCCTCCGACATGGCCTTCGCGGCCAGGCAGCATGTCCCTGATCCTGAGCCACTGGTCGTCGCGCAAAGCATAGCGATGCATCGGTCGGCCTCCCTGTTGCCGACCACCCATGAGTCAGAGAAATAATGATTTGGGAATCCCATGACTGAAGACTTCATTGCCGTTGGAACGCGATTTCAAGCCAACCGCTGCTTTATGGACAGCCCCAACTGACGACAGGCCCTAGAGGTCAGTGGACTGGAGTACTTGCCCAAAGAAGGCGAGCCGACAATCATTACACACGTCCGCATGCTCGCGGCACCGATGCTGCACGGTGTGAGCCCGCTGAAGTGTGAGTCGGTACCTGCAAGGCGAGGTAATGGCACTCGAGTGGGAATGGTCAAAGCATGCCCCCGGACGAGATCTAGGGTGTGCAGTGGTTTTTCCGAAGAGAAGCACGAAACAAAAGCCGAAGGGGCGTTCTGAGGGGGCGTTCCACGCGTCAAGTCGGATTGGAGGGCGAAATTTCGCGGAGCGGGAAGCCGCAGAAAAGGATTTGCTTGCCGCTTGCATCATCGGACCGGTGGGAGTAAAAGCCGCTGTCTCTCGGGACCTCACCGCGGCGTCGGTGCTGGGGAATCGTCTAATGGTAGGACTGCAGACTCTGACTCTGCCTGTCTAGGTTCGAATCCTAGTTCCCCAACCAACAAAATCAATAACTTAGCATTCAGTGATACTGTTATAGGCACTTTTTAGGCACTCCGGTTGGTGCGCCGATATGGTTTTGAGTGTTATGGCCGTTCGCCTGAGAGTGATGCCGTGAACGAAATAACGTGACTGGTGCACCGGACAATCGGTTCATGCGACCACCCGTTGTGGCCCAGGTTGCAACGAGGTGCACACCGCGTGACTGATTTATCACCAAGCTTTAGAGATCGGGTGCCCACAAAGTTATCAGCTTGTCGCTGTGATACGCCCCTGATTAATGACGATGTAAGCGGCGTACTGGATCTTTAACGTGTGTTTGTTTCCCACGACGTTTGTGGCGACGGCGTTGGTGCTCGGCCTTACGGTTGCGGCGTCGGCACAAGTCGTTCCGCCTTCCGTCGATGCGGGGCGAGTACAGCAACGGTTCGAATCACCACCACAACCAAAGTCCCTGCCGCGCACTGGCGGTATTCAGTTGCCGTCAACGGTGCCGCCTGCAAATGCGGGCAGCATCAAGTTCAGCGTGTCGCGCTTCGAGATTACTGGCAGCACAATCTATAGTGCCCGTGATTTTTCCGATCTAACCGATCCGCTGCTCGGAAAATCGATGCCGGTCACAGAAATTTACGCTCTGGCGGCCCGCATCACTGCCCGCTATGGCCAAGACGGTTACGTCTTGTCACGCGCGATCGTACCTCCACAAACACTAAGCCCGAGCGGCGCTGCGGTTCGACTGGAGATCATCGAAGGTTACGTCGATCGGGTGATCTGGCCCGACGGCATCAAGGAACGCTACCGCGATTTTTTTAGTAGTTACGAGCGGCGCATCATCGAAAGCCGACCGGTGAATATCAAAGTCATTGAACGGTACATGCTGTTGGCCGGTGATCTGCCGGGGCTCAAATTCTCGTCGACATTCCAACCGTCGAAAAGTGAACCGCGTGCATCGACCCTGGTAGTGACAGTTACGACGAAGCCGGTCGACGCGTTGGTGAGCGGCGACAACTGGGGCTCGAACGGACGCGGGCCTTGGCAGGCACGGGCGAGCGCGAGCCTAAACAATGCGCTCGGGCTGCATGAATCAATTTCGGGCACCTACGCAACCGTCGTGCCGAACACCGAGCAACTTCGTTATGCCGAGGGCACATACAAGCAAGTGCTCACCTCCGAAGGTCTCAACTTATCAATCACGGGATCATATAACACAGGCATTCCAGGACTAGGCGCGCTGCAAGCGATCAACTATGACAGCAATGGCATTCTTTTTTCAGCGGCACTCGCGTATCCGGTAATCCGCACTCGCGATCAAAATCTCACGCTGTCCGGGATCGCTTTCAGTGAAGACGTAAAGAGCAACGCTCTCGGCGTGCCGCTAACCGAAGATCGAGTGAGGGGACTGCGCGCTCGCTTGGACTATGATCACGCGGACAACTTCGGTGGCATCAATCTCTTGCAGGCAACCCTGAGTCGAGGCGTCGATGGGCTCGGCAGTACGGACAATGACAACCCGATCCCGTCGCGGGTCGGTGGCCGAGTCGACTTCAGCAAAATTGAAGCGACGATTTCACGGGTGCAAGATCTTCGCAGTTTTGCCCCCGGATTTTCTCTCTATGGCGTCCTGTATGGTCAATACGCGTGGAACCCACTGCTGGTCGTCGAGCAATGTTCCTACGGTGGCAAACTTTATGGCCGCGCCTTTGATCCATCAGCGCTGACTGGCGACAGTTGCGTGAACGCGGCTGTTGAGTTGCGCTACGACCCAACTATCGCCGGCAATCCTTTCTCACGCACACAGCTCTTCGGTTTTGTCGATCAAGGCTTTCTGAGCCGCCTTACAACGACGGCAGGAACTCCTTCCGACCAAAGCGGAAGTTCGGCCGGCGGTGGCATTCGGCTGGGCTGGCAGGACAATGTTTCTATCGGGCTCGAAGCGGCGCGTGGCATCGGTGGCGATCTGGATAAAAACTGGCGCGGGCATGCTGAACTGACCGTGAAGTATTGAGAGGTGTGTCATGCAGGCGCGAACTCGCGTAAGTGGCCGGCGCTGCCTCGGGGCAATCCTGATTGCTCTTGTCGGCTTTTCTGTGAACGTCTCGGCTGACCCGATGGGCGGTCAGGTCGTTGGCGGCAGCGCCACAATTCAGGGGCAAAGCACCAGCAACGTCACAGTCAACCAATTCAGTAATCGCGTCATTCTCAATTGGCAATCGTTCAACATCGGCGTCGGAGAGACGACGCGATTCATTCAACCGAATGCGGCCTCGGTGGCCCTCAATCGCGTCGTCGGTGCCAGAAGTCCGTCCAGTATTTTTGGCAATCTAACCGCCAACGGTCAGGTTTTCTTGGTCAATCCTGAGGGCTTCATTTTTGGGAAAACAGCAGTCGTCAACACCGCAGGTTTTCTGGCAACCACGCACGACATCAAAGATACTGATTTTCTTGCTGGTCGGTATCTGTTCAACATCTCTGGCAATCCGAAAGCCTCGATCATTAACCAGGGAACGTTCAGCGTCGGTGATGTCGGCATTGCGGCGCTGGTGGCACCGGCCGTGCGCAACGATGGCATCATTACTGCGAGGCTTGGCAAAATTGCGCTGGCTGCCGGTAACGGCTTCGCGCTTGACCTGTACGGTGACAATCTCATCAAGTTTCAACTCAATGACGCGATTGCTGCGCAGGTCATCGACGTATCTACCGGCAGACCGATCACCAGCTTGATCGAAAATCGCGGCAAGCTGTCCGCCAGAGGCGGCACCGTCGCACTGACTGCGGTAACGGCGCGTGCTCTGGTCGATAGCGTCATCAACAATTCGGGAGTCATCGAGGCTCGCAGTGTCGGAACTGCCAACGGTAGGATTGTGCTTGGAGCACAAACGGCGAAAACGAAAGTTCAAGGCGCTCCGGTGCAAACGGTCAAGGTGTCGGGAACACTTGATGTTGCTGGCAAGGATCAAGGCACAATCGGTGGCACCGTCCAGATTACCGGCGAGAGCATCGCTCTTGCTGGTGTCATCATCGACGCTTCAGGTATCTCGGGCGGCGGTAAAGTTCTTATAGGTGGCGACACCGGCGGCGGCATACTCAACCCCGCTGTCTCTGGCGTCCGACAAGCAGCGATGGAACAGACTTCAATTCCAACAGCCACAACGGTGACGGTCGACGCGGCCTCGGCGATCAACGCGTCAGCTATCAATAAAGGCAACGGCGGCAAGATCGTCATCTGGTCGGACGGATCGACAGCTTTTAACGGAATCCTCCAGGCACGAGGCGGGAGCATCACGGGCAACGGCGGTTTTGCAGAAGTGTCTGGGTCTGAAAAACTCGCATTCAACGGCAGTGCGAACCTGGGCGTGAACTCTGGAGTTCCTGGGACCTTGCTGCTTGATCCGAAAGACGTAACGATCGGCACAAGTGGTACCTGGATTGTAACGCCGACGGCGATTCAGACGGCGCTCGCCGGTAACAATGTCGTTGTCAACACAAGCGCGGCCGGTACCGACGCCGGTGACATCACAGTTGCCCAGAGCGTGAGTTGGGGCAACGCCAACACGCTCACGCTTAGTGCCAATCGCAACATTACCGTGATGCCGGGCGTGACGATCACCAACACTGGGGCCGGCAACTTGATATTGAGTGCCGACAACTCGGGGAGCGGAACGGGGACGGTCGTTTTCTCGGGGACAGGAAAGGTCGACTTCTCAGGTAGCACGGGTTTGGTGTCGATCTTCTACAATCCAACAAGTTACTCATCACCCACTAACTATGGGTCGGGGGTTTTGACCAATGGCGCGGTCCCAAACCAGCTCACATCTTACATGCTGGTGAACAACGTAACCGACCTGCAGGCAATTCAGCAAAATCTCGCGGGAGCCTATGCGCTTCGGAGGGATATCGACGCAAGCGCGACGGCGAGCTGGAACGGCGGAATTGGATTCATTTCGATCGGAAGCAACTCAATTCCGTTTGCAGGTACTCTCGATGGCCAGCAGCATACGATTAATGGACTGACCGAGGTGTATTCGACCGGGTATTTAGGTCTATTCGGCGGGTCGACTGGCACTGTGAAAAATCTATCGCTGACGAACGAGTCGGTGACTGGCATCACTTCGAATACTTTTGTTGGCGGACTCGTCGCGATAAACGATGGAACAATTGTCAATGTCTCTACCTCGGGGACGGTTAGAGGACAAGGCAACCCAGACGTCGTTGGAGGACTAGTCGGCGTTAACAGTGGGACGATAATACAATCATCCTCCTCAGCAAATGTCGTGACCACCACGGGTGGTCGTACGGGCGGCTTGGTGGCCTATAACGGTGTTTCAGGAATTATTTTGCAATCCCATGCGACCGGATCGGTCAGCAATCTCGACGCAGTAGTTGATGTCAATCTCGGCGGCTTAGTTGGCGTAAATGAGGGTAGTATCAGCCAATCGTACGCGACCGGGGCCGTAGCGAACACTGCATTCTTTCACAGTTTTTTCCCGTACGCTGTGGGGGGCTTGGTTGGCTTGAATCTGCAGACGGGAACCATCAGTCAATCGTATGCATCTGGTCCGGTGTCGAGCATCGGCGGTGCTGGTGCAGGGAACAATCTGACAGCGGTGGGAGGATTGATTGGTAACAACCAAGGCTCAATTGATCGATCATACGCGACGGGTTCGGTAAATGCGCAGGGGGTTGCGATAATCGCGGGAGGATTGGTTGGTCTTTCAAGATGCTGTGAATTTGTGGGGTTCACCACGAACCACAGCGTCATTACAGAATCATATTCCACCGGCGCTGTAACTGGGTCGGTCGGGGGAACTTTCGGAGGATTAGTTGGGTTTGCTACGTGCTGCGCAACGACGACGAATGCGTACTGGGACACTCAAACGTCCGGTCAAGCGACCAGCGACTCCGGAACAGGTCAGACGACCGCGCAATTGAAGACAGGGCTTCCGGCAGGTTTCAACCCAACCATCTGGGGTATCAATCCGATAGTGAATGCGGGTTATCCCTATCTGCGCTGGCAAACGATACTGCCTACGTCGCCAGTTGTGGGTATTGTATTGAATGGGCCTCCTTCCACTCCAGTTCAAGCGCCGCTGCCGATCGCTCCGACAACTCCGCCAATTATCATTTTGGCACCGCAAGGTTTTCCCGATCCTTTTGGCTTGGCACTCATCTCGGCTATAAATCCAAAGGTGGCAATTTCGACTCCGAATATTGCGCCGGCGAGCATACTGTTTTCGGGATCAGGATTTGCCGAATTGCAGAGACGGAATGCATTAGGTCTTGAATATGCCTTGGCAAACGAGACTTTTCAAAACGAATTGCAGGATCTAATCGCCAAAGTTAGCGCATTGGCCTACGGCGGGGTAGCCGCACCCGTGGCCGAGATTGCGGCAGAATTGACCTTGAAATTCAAGGCGGCATGGCAAGCCAATGAGGAACTCAATCAAGGAAATTATTTAATCGCAGCAAATGACACGACGAGAATATTCTTGGAACTATTTGTCGAAACATACGGAAGCCCGGCTCTAGCGTATCCGCTCGATATCGCAAAGATTGCAACTGCATTTGCAACGGCATATACGTATGGATTTATTTGGGGACTCTAATTAGGAAGACCGTTGAAGCGCTTCCAGAAACGATCGTATTTTATTTACAGGCGTGAGCCTCCAAAGCGCATGCTTTGGAAATTGTTTCTCGACACCGTCTGTGCACACTTTTGTTCGCATATAACCGGTCAAGAAATTCAAGTCGCCGAAACACACAATGGAAATCGCATAGTCTTCCACGATTACATTTACTTTGCCGATATATCCTTTCAGCGAGCGGATGGTAGGGGGTGTTTGCACTGCTGCAGCATATAATGCTGCATACCATGATATAGGATAATGATCGAAGCGGAGTCCATACTGAGTGGAAAGATTTTCAAAAGCGGCGTCTCTTTTGGATTGGTACACCAGCATTGCAAATGGAGAAGTGATGGCTAATAACACAATAAATCCACAGGCTAATAAGCCAATTGACGCAAGCATAATCAATTGTACATCGCCAGCGGCTACTGGGCAAAATCCCTTTTTTTGATTGTGGATATGCTATCCTGCAACTGTCCCATAAATGCCCCTTGATGGGACAGTACCAAGAACCCACGCCATGAAAATCCTCACTAAAAAACGCAAATCGAAAACACGGCCAACCGCCGTAAATGGGACAGTACCGCCACCCCGCGGTCTGAACCGGGATGTGCGGCCTCGCGAATATCTGACGCCAAAAGAAGTTGAACGATTGATCGAGGCTGCGAAAAAGCGTGGTCGTCGATACGGACTGCGCGATGCGACGATGATCCTGGTGGCGTTTCGGCACGGGCTGCGTGTTGTCGAGCTCTGCGCACTCACGTGGGATCAAATAGATTTTTCAGCCGGCATGATGCACGTGCGGCGCGTGAAGAATGGAATGTATAGCGTGCAACAGATCGGTGGGGAAGAGATGCGCGCACTGCGAGCACTCAAACGCGAAGATGGTGGGAGCCGATTTGTTTTTATGACCGAACGCGGCGCACCGATGACGCCGGCTGGCTTCCGTAAATTCTTCGCGAGACTTGGGGTCGTCGGTAAATTTCCTTTTCCAATCCACCCACACATGCTGCGACACGCGTGCGGATACAAGTTGGCGAACGATGGTCGCGACACTCGCGCGCTGCAACATTATCTCGGACACAAGAACATCATGCACACGGTGCGCTACACCGAGTTGTCGCCGGAACGATTTAGGAATTTTTGGGAGGATTGATAGGATCCACCGCTACACACGCAACAACAGCACAAATTTGAGGCCGCTGCTTGCATGCGTGATTTAAATTGGTGGAAATTTTTGTGATTTAGACGCCATGATCGTAAGCGTGTCCCATCCGCCTTTTTGTATGTCATATTTCGCCAAACTGACTTTTCCGGCTGATGCAATTAGCTGATCACTCACGTTGGCTGACTTACCTAATTCAATTATTTCATGCCAAAGCTCATCTGGTTCACGACGAAGGTGTCTGACTACGTCGGCGTGCCCGCCTCCAATTATGATGGGAAAGCGCGGTTGATGATCGATCGGTACTGACTTCCAGACAGGATCATTTGGAAGACCGTTCAAAAGA
>JANXWC010000121.1 GCA_025351355.1 Hyphomicrobiaceae bacterium | reverse complement strand
CCTCGAAGTACCAGGCCACCCAGGTCTCGCCATTCTCCAGTTCAACAAATTTGAAGGCGCTGGATTTGTAGGACTCGTGCGAGCCGTCGCAATAGGTCGCGTGCTCATCCCGCTCGTGTTCGGCCCAGAGTTCGACATGGTTCTTGCCATCCTTGCGTCGAACGATCACCTCGCATTCCACGCTCTGACTGAAATATTCTTCTGAGAAATCTGAACAGAACGCGTCAGTGTCGCGGCACCCGTCACACCAATGCTCGTCGCCGACATTGTATAGCTCGCTGAAATCCTCCTCGCAGCGCGCACAAGGGGAACGCTCTTCGAGAACTCCAATGCCGTCCGTCCGACAGGCATCGTAGGGCCCTTCAATCTGCAGCCAGTCCTTGTCAAGGATATCGAATGATCGGCAACTGTCGAGATACGGCATGACGACTTGATCGGGGTCATCGGAATTGGCGGGGATTCGGCGGATGCGGGCACCGCTGAAATCACCAGGGTCGTACCCCTCCCCTTCAAGCAGCCGTGTCAAAAGGGCTTCGTCGCCATAGATGCGGCCGAAGCGTTTGCGCGCTAGCCACACCAGTGCACGCGCTGTCGGCGAACCTCGCGGCGGCGTCGCGTAGGCGAGTGCAAGGTCGCTGTCACCGTAGACGCGCACCGGATGGCAAGGAGAGGCATAGCTGCCAGCTGGGTGTGACATGCAGCTCTGCGGGCCATTGAGATAGACCTGCTCGATCTCATCCGCGGTACGCGCGAAGGCCAGTGTCGCAGGTTTGGGTACGCCGCTGACGAGGCGACGGATGGTTTCGGGGAACAGTTCAGGATAGAATTGGGAGAGGTAGCGGCCCGGTCGGATTTGCGTCTGTCGATCAGCTTCGCCCTTGGCGGCGGTCTGAGTGTAGGCGATCAGGCCGGGCTTGGTCGCCGAGAGATGTGCATAGTGTCCGGCGATCGGCGGAAATTCGTGGGCCCAGGGCACAGGCTCATAGTCGCCGACGGCAAATCGCGCTTCCTCGCGCAACTCCCATGGCAAGGCGCGGGCTGAAAGAGGTCGCGACGGTTCCAATGGTTCCCACGCTTCCCAACCGAATTCGGGATCGTGCTCCGCGAGTGCGACGTCAGAAATAATGGTGCGCAGAATGGCCGCCGGATTGAACAGAGCCTCCGTTGACGCAAGCAGCGGCAAGACAGCCTTGAGGTCAGGGCGCGCCGATAGAGGATGCAGCTGGGCCAGCCGAGCATGCGCGTTGGCGTAGGCCGGGGTATCCGTCAGAGGAAAGAGAACCAGCGCCCAGTCGATGAGGGCGCGGCAGGCGTGGGTCGGCGATATCGGTACAATGGACATGGAAAAGCTCCTTCAGAAAAATGAATTGGCGAAATGAGGGGTCGCTAAGCTGCCGATACAGGCCGCGCCGGCGGTATCCCGGCCTGTGCATCTGCGATGGCGACATCGATCGTGTGCGCCACGGTGTATTGGTCGTGCGGCGGACAATCGAAGCGACGCCCGCTGCGCAACAAGGCGTAGCGGGCCAGCTTCAGAGCGTCGATCAGCGCCGCATAGCGGCGCCTTTCGAAGGTGATGACGGGATTCGTGTTGGTCATAGATTTCCTCCATTGCGGTAAGCATCGAAGTCGAAGCCGCGGTTCGAACGCGGATCGCCATCGCAGATGACGGTGAGGATTTCGGACGCATCCTCGTCGGTGTCGTCGATCAGGAGGTAGCGGTCATCCGCGAAGCGGCCTTGGTTGAGTGCGGTTCCCATTAGAAGCCTCCTTCGATAGCTGGTGTGTTGCTGTCATCGGCGGTCGCGGCCTCGGTCGCGTCTGGAACACGGAGCACGAGTTCGGCGCCGTTGAGCGGTAGATAGTCGAGCTTGAGATTGAAGCCCTTGCCGTCCTTGTGCGACCAGGCCGCGCCGATTTCCTGCCAGCGGCTTTTCTCGCCGCGTTTGGTGACGGCGTAGGCGCGGTGTGTCGGTTTGTTGGAGGTTCTGGGTTCGGTGCTCATATTCTTTGTCCTTTGGTTTCGAGTTTGTGAGACCGCGCTACTGCGGCCTCGTTGCCACCCGCCCGTCACAAGCCAGCCCGGACGCGGGGCAATCCGAAAAATTGCGGAGGGTCCGTTGAATTTCTCGCTGGCGCTGGCAGCCGCTCGCGGCCCCAGCGGGTCCCGCATGCTCGACGGCGCAAGCCGGAGAGAGCGGGCCAGCAGAAATTCTATGGAAGCCGTCATTTTTCGGTTGGGCGCGGGGCGGCGCAATCGCCGCCCCTTCTACCAGCGCTTCACCCGCGTTCGCGCTTGTGACAGGGTTGGCAACTTGAAGAGGCCGTCAGTGCGGACGAGCATCTCGAAGCCGCAAGGTGTTGGACAATCGAGCACTCACACAGGACAGCCTGCGAACTGAAACCCGCGGTCGGCGTCACATTGGTGGCAGGTACTGGGAGTTGGAAGGAGCGGAATGCACAGAACGACGTTGAGCGTTCGACAGCAGCAGGATGCTAGCTTGCTGCTTGCCCCTCGCAAAGTCCTGAATGGACCCGGCAGGACTTCGCTGGCCAACGTGACGAAGAGGCAATTGCGCATGGCTCTGAAGGATTGGTTCAAATCCGATGCTGAAAGGTTGGGCAGCTCGGTGCCGTCATTGCTCGTGCCCGAGCCAACGGCGTCATCCGCAACTGCTAGCCATGACCGCGAGCGGGCGCAGCGGCTTATGGACCGATTGCCACGCGGTGCAGATGTCATCCGCGACCAGATTGACCGGAAGGAGCGGGCAAGATGGGCGCGTGCCAACGAGATAGCGACGTTGCGCTACCAACCGGGCGATGTTCTGCTCGGCAAACACAACGGATTTCTCATCGGTGATGGTTCCGATAAACCGTCGGTGATGGTGGCGGGAGCACGTTCAGGTAAGACAGGCACCGTCTTGATGCCAACGTTGCTCACCTATCCAGCGTCAATCGTTGTGCTTGACCCGAAAGGCGAGCTCGCGCGCGAGACAGCCGCGTCTCGCCGTGATGTGCTCGGACAGCATACTTATATCTGCGATCCTTTCGGGACATCGGGGCAAGTCGCGTCACCGTTCAATCCGTTGTCAGAAATTGATCTATCCTCTTCGACGGTTGTCGACGATGTCGATGTCATCGCACAGACGCTCATCCTCAAAGAGAGTGGCGAGGACGGATCACACTGGACCAACAGCGCCCAGGCTTTTCTACGCGGTCTCTTGCTTCATACGCTGACATTGCCGCCATCAGACCGGAACTTGTCGACGGTGCGGCAGCTGATGATGTTGACCTATCCGCCACTAGTGGCCGCGCATGCCGCGTTGGTCGCCAAAGGCACGAAGGATCCGGCCGAGGCGACGCAGAATGCGCTCTTTTTGGAGATGGCGAGCCAGACAAACCTGTTTGGCGGTGCTCTGGCTGGTGCCGGCACAAGCTTTCTGAAGAAGGCGCCCAGGGAGAGATCGTCAATCGTCAGTACGGCCGAGACCCAGTGCCGCTGGCTTGACAGCGAGCCAATGCAAGCTGCGTTAGCGGCGAGCAGCTTCAGCCTTGCGTCCCTCGCCGAACGTCCGACGACACTTTATCTATGCCTTCCGTCAGGACAAATGGAATCGCACTCCCGTTGGCTGCGGCTGATCATTCGTATGGCCATCATGGCATTGGAGCGTCGCGGGACTTGGCCACGCGGCAAGACGCCTATCCTGTTCATGATCGAAGAGTTTGCCACGCTCGGTCATATGCCGATCATGGAACAGGCTGCGAGCTACCTGCCGGGATTCGGTGTGAAGCTCATCTGTGTGCTCCAAGATCTCGGGCAGTTACAAAGGCACTATAAAACCGGATGGCAGACGTTTCTGGGTAACGCAGGAATCATTCAGTGCTTCGGCAATGCCGACGCCCTGACGCTCGATTGGATTTCCAATCGCCTCGGATCGTTGTCGTTCGTGCGCGGGAAATTCGGTGCGTCGGGCGATGACGACAAATCACAGGACTT
>JANXWC010000046.1 GCA_025351355.1 Hyphomicrobiaceae bacterium | reverse complement strand
CGACTGCAAGGAGCCGGCCGGCGGGCCAAGCAAGACATCGCCGATTACGTCCTGACCTATCGCGGCTACAAACTCGGCGTGATCGAAGCCAAGCGCCGCGATGCCCCCGATACAGAAGGTGTGGGACAGGCCAAGAAGTACGCCGAGAAGATGCAGATCCGGTTTGCGTACTCGACCAACGGCGTCGGCCTCTACCAGATCGACATGAAGACCGGGGCCGAGGGCAACATACTCGGCTATCCGAGCCCAGAAGAATTGTGGAAGCTGACGTTTGCCGAAGAGAATGCATGGCGCGATAGGTTTGCCGACGTGGCGTTCTACGACGGCGGTGGGCAGTGGCAGCGGCGATACTACCAGGACATCGCGATCAATCGAGCACTCGAGGCCGTGGCGGATGGCAAGCAGCGTGTGTTGCTGACGCTTGCGACTGGAACCGGCAAGACATTCATCGCATTTCAGATTGCATGGAAGCTGTTCCAGAGCAGATGGCACCTGACCCGTGAGCCAAGCCGTCGTCCACGCATCTTGTTCCTGGCCGATCGCAACATTCTCGCCGACCAGGCCTACAACGCGTTCGCAGCGTTTCCGTCTGACGCGTTGGTGCGCATCGATCCGCAGATCATCCGGCAACGCGGACAAGTGCCGATGAACGGCAGCATCTTCTTTACGATTTTTCAGACCTTCATGTCCGGGCGCGACGCGGAAGGGAATGCGGCTCCGAGCTTTGGTGGCTATCCGCCAGACTTCTTCGACTTCATTGTCATCGACGAGTGTCATCGTGGCGGTGCCAATGATGAGAGCAACTGGCGCGGCATTCTCGAGTATTTTTCGCCCGCTGTGCAGCTCGGCTTGACGGCCACGCCGAAGCGCACAGACAACGCGAACACCTACAAATATTTCGGCGACCCAGTCTATACGTACTCGCTGAAGGACGGCATCAACGATGGTTTTTTGACGCCGTTCAAGGTCAAGCAGATCGCGACCACGCTCGACAGCTATGTCTACACCTCAGACGACAAGCTGATCGAGGGCGAGGTCGAGGAAGGGAAGCGATACACCGAACCAGATTTCAATCGCGTAATCGAGATCAAACAGCGCGAGCAGTATCGCGTGAAGCTCTTCATGGATGCGATCGACCAGAACCAGAAGACGCTGGTGTTCTGTGCGACTCAAGAACATGCCCTGGCGGTGCGCGATCTCATCAATCAGATGAAGACCAGCAAAGACCCGCACTACTGCGAGCGCGTGACGGCAAACGACGGCGCGATTGGCGATCAGCATCTGCGAGCGTTTCAGGATAACGACAAGACCATTCCGACCATCCTGACCACGTCGCAAAAGCTGTCGACCGGGGTCGATGCCCGCAATGTGCGCAACATCGTGCTGATGCGTCCCATAAACTCAATGATCGAGTTCAAACAGATCATCGGCCGCGGCACGCGGCTCTATGACGGCAAAGACTATTTCACGATCTACGATTTCGTGAAGGCGTACGAGCACTTCAACGATCCAGAGTGGGACGGAGAGCCGATCGAACCGGAAGAGCCGAAGCCGAGAAAGCCACGCGGTGAGGAGACGACTTCTGGTGGCGACGATGGGGGCGGTGAAGATGATCCGCCACCGCGGCCGAAGAAGATCAAGATCAAACTCGCGGACGGCAAGGAGCGCACTATCCAGTCGATGACGGCAACGATGTTCTATGGCCCAGACGGTAAGCCGATGTCAGCGGCGCAATTCGTCGAACGGCTGTTTGGTGAGCTGCCGGCATTGTTCAAGAGCGAGGACGAGTTGCGCACATTGTGGAGCCAGCCAGATACGCGGAAGGCATTGCTCGAGGCATTGGCTGAGAAGGGTTACGACGAGGAGCAGCTGGCCGAGATCAAGCACATGATCGATGCCGACAAGAGCGACCTGTTCGATGTGCTGGCGTACGTCGCATTTGCGTTGTCGCCGATTACGCGCGAGGAGCGCGTCAACACGCGCAAGGCAGTGATCCTGTCCCAGTACGACGACAAGGTGCAGGCGTTCTTGGATTTTGTGCTCGCGCAATATGTAAAGGAAGGCGTGAGCGAGCTCGATCAATCGAAGCTCACACCACTGCTGCAGTTGAAATATCGCGCGGTAAGCGAGGCCGTGGTGGAACTCGGCGGAATACCGAAAATCCGAGACAGCTTCGTCGGATTTCAGCGATACCTTTATGCGGCGGCGGTAGAGAGTCATGGAGAGAGCCGATGAAGCACTTAACGGAAAAGTTTGTTGAGGTACTGGAACAGGTTGTGATGGCGGGGTTTGAGGTCCCTATGGTGCTGGTCGCTGTTGGCAGCAATGGATCGATGCTCGCCGTCGAATATGACGTCCATCCCGAAGGCCATCTCGATGGGAAACCCATCGCGGAACGGGTGAAAGACGGTGAGCTGTCATTGCCGATCAACATCGTGATTGTTGACGCGCGCGGCGAAGCGGGTCGCGTCGTGCTGAAGAGCTCGGGGCGGTCGAAGGTTGTTCCGTTCGATAAGAAATGGAAGCACTAGTCTGGAGAGGATGGTGCCGTGCACGAGCAGCTCGTCGGGGACGATCGAGTTGTCGTCGTCATTTCCCAGCAGGAAGTTGAGACCCGGATATGCTATGATGCGCCCGCTCAAGTGGGGGCCATAATTTATGTTTATCAAGAAAATTACGGGCATCAAATCGATTGGCCGTTTCCGGACAGTTGGCATCAGTGGCGGTGAGTACGGCAAATATACATTATTCTATGCCGGCAACGGACGAGGGAAGACCACCCTTTGCGCGATACTGCGCTCGCTGCAGACCAATGATCCATCATTCGTTTTGAAGCGACGGTCGTTCGGCTCGCAGACGTCGCAGGAAGCGCAATTCCTGCTCGACAGCGGGATAGCGAGATTCTCCGGGGGTGCATGGAATAGCCAGGCTCCCGACATCCACATCTTCGATCAGCATTTCATCAAAGCAAATGTCCATGGCGGCCACCAGATCGACGTGGCGCAGCGCCGGAACTTCTATCGCATCGTCGTCGGCTCCAAAGGCGTCGCGCTTGCAGAGGAGCTCGATGCCTTAGATACAACCACAACGACCAAACAACAGGAAATCACGTCTGAGAAAAGAGTGCTTCAGCAGCACGTGCCGAAGGGGATGACGCTTGAGGCGTTTTTGAAACTGGCATCTGATCCCAGCATCGACACCAAGATCGCCGAGGCAGAGAAGACCGTTAAAGCGGTAGAGGGTGTCGCAGTGATCGCGGGGCGCGCAAAACTCATGCCCGTTAAGCTTCCCGCGCTTCCTGCCGATTTCGAGACGTTGATGGCAAAGAACCTTGCTGACGTCGAGGCCGACGCTGCAGCCCGTGTACAGGCTCAGATTGAAGCGCACGGCTTTAGCACGGACGGAGAAGAGTGGCTGAGAACTGGTCTGCGTCATGTGCGTGAAGAAGCCTGTCCGTTTTGCGGTACGTCAGTGTCAGGAAATATCCTGATCACCGCGTACCAAGGTTATTTCAGCGCCGCGTACGACGCTCTGAAGGCTGACCTCGTGGCGCTTAAATCGCAGCTGGATGCGGATCTCGGTCAGGCCGCGGGACTGCGAGCGAGCCAGGGTTTCAAGGAAGCCGCGACGGATGCCGGCTTTTGGTCAACGTACGTCGATCACGGGTATGTCAGTCCGGATGAAGCAGCCAAAATAGTCATCCAAACAGCCGTTTTGCATGCAGCGGCATCGACTCGTCTTGCGTCTAAGCTGGGAGCGCCACTCGAGAGCGCGGCGGTGACGCCGGAGTTTACCTCAGCGCTAGCAGGCTGGGCTGAGAATTTGAAAGGGCTGGAGCAAGCCAACACCGCTATGGCCGCAGCGAACGCGAAGATCGAAAAAACGAAGCAGGTCAATGCGGGCACGAACGCGGTGACTGCACGCGCAAATCTTGCAAAACTCGCTGCCATCAAAGTGCGACACAGCCAGCCCTTCCTCAGCTTGGCCGACGGTTACAACGGCATGTTAAGTGACAAAGAAAAGCTTGTCGCTAAAAAGGAAGCGAAGAAGACGGAGCTGGACACCTACGATGCGGACATTTTGGGCAGCTACGAGAAAGAGATCAATGCAGTATTAGGCCGATTCAATGCCGGGTTTCGGATTGCCAATTGCGGCAAGAACTACGTCGGCAAGGTGCCACAGTCCGAATATTGCCTGCAATTTGATGGCAACGACGTGGACGTGACTAGGCCGGATGGGAGCGGACCGTCATTCGATTCGAGCATGAGCGCCGGGGACAAAAGCACCTTTGCTCTAGCTTTTTTCCTCGCACAACTCAACCGCGATCCCGACGTGAGTAATAAGGTTGTGGTGTTTGATGATCCGTTCACTAGCTTGGATGACTTCCGGCGGGAGATGACGGCAAAAGCTATTGTCCGGGTCGGCGAAGCGGCTTCGCAGGTCATGGTCTTTTCCCACGACAAGTATTTTCTCGATGCGGTTCGGCAGAAGATCCAAGGTGGGAAATGGGTCGCCATGCAGGTCTCGGGGACAAAAGGTAATGCGACAATCGAGCCTTGGGACATCGATCGGGAAGTCAAGGAGGGCTACCTCCAAGATCACATGGAGCTCTCCGACTTTGCAAACGGCATCACCAATGACGCCAAATCTATGCGCACGATGATGCGCCCGCTCCTGGAGAAATACATCCGTTACCGATTTCCAAATCAGATCCAGGACAATCACTGGCTGGGTGACATGCTAGCGATCATCCGGGACGATCAGGACCATCCTCTGAAGGCACAGTATCAGGAGATCGACGACATCAACGGATACACAGCACCTTTTCATCACGATCCCAACACCGCGTTCGATCCCGACGAGGTCTTGGCGCATGTAAAGCGAACCCTCTTGATTGTCGGCGGTTGTTGACCACCGGCACATGCGAGCACCTTATGACCCTGATTTCCAAGAGCACGTTCCTCGAATTCCAGATGTGTCCCAAGGACACCTGGCTGAAGCTGCACAAGCCGGATCTGGTGGCGAGCTTCAAGCCGACCGAGTTCGAGCTTCACCTTATGGAGCAAGGCAACGAGGTCGAGGCCGTTGCGCGCCAGCTGTGGCCCAACGCTGTGCTCGTACGAGCGACGGGAGACGAGGCCACTGCCGAGACGGCCCGGCTCATGGCGGCGGGAACGCCCGCGATCTTCCAGGCGACGTTCGTCGCTGACGGCTTCATCATTAAATGCGACGTGCTGGTGCGCGGTGATGGACCGGATACCTGGGACGTCTACGAGATCAAAGGCACCAACTCGAAGAAAGAGGGGAGCGAGGACCGCGATCACATCTCGGACCTCGCGTTCCAAGCCAACGTACTCGCAGCGGCCGGCATCACGACCGGCCGGTTGTTCATCGTGCATCTCAATAAGGAGTACGTGCGATCGGGAGCGCTCGACATCGATGCCCTGTTCGTCAAAGACGACAGCACGGAGCAGGTGAACGAGGTGCGCGCCGACATCAAACGCGCGATGCTGGCAGCGCGAGAGTTTCTCAACCGCATCGACGAGCCAGGCATCGGCTGCGACTGCGATCGCAAGGGGCGCAACCGTCACTGCCGCACGTTTGCATACTCACACCCGGAAGTGCCCGAGTATTCGGTGCACGACATTGTGCGCATCGGCTCGAGCAAGAAGAAGCTCAACTATTTTATGGACGAGCACATCTACACGCTCGACGCCATTCCAGATCATGTCGAGCTTGGCGAGGCACAGCAGAACCAGGTGCGGGCGCATAAGCGGAGCAGGCCGCTCATCGACGAGGCCGCGATCGCCGAGACCCTGGGTACGTATCAATACCCGCTGTACTTTTTCGACTACGAGACCTTTGCACCAGCGATCCCTGCATTCGATGGCTACTCGCCGTACCAGCGCATCCCGTTTCAGTTCTCGCTGCATATTCTGCGCGAGCCGGATGGCGATCTCGAGCACGTCGAGTTTCTGCACGAAGAAAAGAGCGACCCGACGGACACGGCCGCGGCGGTGCTGGCAAAGCACATCACGCCCGGCGGCAGCGTGGTGGTGTGGTACGCTCCGTTTGAGCGCGGTGTGAATGCGGAGATCGGCAAGCGCTCTCCGCAGTTTGCAAAGATCATCGACCGCATCAACGGACAGCTTGTCGATCTGCGCGACGTGTTTGCGCACCAGCATTACGTGCATCCCGATTTTCGGGGGAGCACTTCGATCAAGGCGGTCTTGCCGGTGCTCGTGCCCGAGCTCTCATACAAGGAGCTCGCGATCCAGGAGGGCGCAACGGCGTCCGAGCGGTGGTGGAAAATGGTAGCGGTCGAGACGTCCGCGGGGGAACGGGCCGCTATTGCCGCAGCACTACGCGAGTACTGCAAGCTCGACACCTACGCGATGTATGCGATTTGGAGGGAACTCGTTCGACAGGTCCAGCATAAGCGATTGTAGCGAAGGCGTGGGTCAGACATCCCGTGCAGGGAGTTTTTCTTCCGTGGCTTTCCATATTTCCAGCATCGTCTCAACCTCGTCGTCTGGAATGGAAGTGTTCCTCGGCCGCCATTTCATGTAGGTTTGATCGATAAAAGCGAGGTATTGGCCGAGTTCAAACGACATATATTGCTCGTTTTCGGATAAGCCAGCGATGAGGTTGGTATAGTTCCTTCTTGATATGCGATCAAATGGCTCTCTTGCATTCTCGTCTGGAATCTCCCTCAAAATATAGAGTTCGAGTCGCGTGGTGATATCGTGCCATATCAAACTCAACTTTTCCCAATTGGTCGCGGCCTCCCAGTTAGGGCCCTCCGGATGTGTCCGTCCTGCATAATCGAGACCGTCGCGATCATCTCTTTGCGAGCCTGACGGCGTAGAAGCATACAGGCCTAGGCCAACCACAATTCGCTGGATGTCGAAGTCGAAAGTGCGAAATTCTATAACTTCGCAGTTCCTTCGCACGAGTTTTCTGATGTTTTTGGGAAGTTCTTCTGGTGTTGGAAGTTGTGCGCCATCGAGCATGATGGGGATTACGCGAATTCCCCTTTTCAACCCAGTGGAAACTTCTAGCCGCACGATATCTTTGGGGTTGTCGATGCGTCGACTACCTGTTTTTGAATCCGGAGCGTTTAGCCACTTGTCCCCGATTACCACCAGCATCACATCGCAGCTGTCGACGCTGTCTTTTATCCTAACGTCGAAATCCGCTCCGGATGCAATCGAGTTACGGTCATAAAATATTTCGACCTCGGGAAGCAATCGCTTTAGTTCTACGGCAAGTCGCTCCGTCTGATACAGGCTGTCGTCCCTGCGATAACTAATAAAAATATTCTCCGGCATCGTTGTCCGCACCTG
>JANXWC010000260.1 GCA_025351355.1 Hyphomicrobiaceae bacterium | reverse complement strand
CCTCACAAATGGCCAGTCGCTCCGACGGGACATCGCGCAGCGACACGAACGCTCACGCAGATACCTATGCTCGGGGCTTCGCAAGGTCCCTTGTCGTCAGCGATCTTGAGAGCTTATCAAAGGCCATTTCCAAATCGCTTGCTCGGACGGCTGGAACGTCAGTAACGCACGGGACTAGCGAAACCCTGCGGCCAATCTTTGCCGAGCTGCCTACGGCTGTGTTTTCTCGCGATGACGTGATCGATATGATAAGCCGCGACATGCTGCGATTGGCCGATGGCAATGCCTTCGTCAGCGCCCTCGGCAACACCACGCGCATCACGGTGCCTTACGTGAAGCCGCCTGAGCTGGCGCCGAATAAGTTGAAGGAAATCGTCACTCGCGCCTTTGAAAGCTCACGCTACACTTCCTCTTCCGCAGCGATCAAAGCCGAAACCGACCGCCGCGCGGCCGAACTCGCGAAACTCACTACTCCCTCAACGCACAAGGTGAAGCAGGAACCGAAGCTTGAGATCGAGCCCCAAGCTTCGTCCAGCAAAGATCTCGGCGAACCGCCTCCCATGCCCAAGGTCAAACCGGCTCCGGTTAAGCCACCCAAGAACCCCAGGGGTGGCAAGCCTACCCTAGTCATTGACAACGACAAGGGACCGCCGAAGGCGTAATCCACCTCTCACCGTGAAGGAATTCGGGACCGCTTTTAGCATCCCGCCCTACTTGATCCGCCAAGCGGTCCCGACACGTCGTAATAGGAGACCCAAGTTCCGTCCATCTTCCCCGTGCGCTAAAATTGCGACGATCACATCGTGATATACTTTCTCACGGTTGTACTGCGACACATACATGTGATGCTGGGTGTCCTGATTACGTCGCCCCAGTAAGCGTTGCCACCATCTCGGTCTCTGTGGGTTCGGCACCGGCTCAGTCATCGGCGCACCGGCGACTACTCGACTTCCCACAACCGCTATCCCCCGAATGACATTTGTCCGATGCGGCTCCAGCAATTCACTATAAGGCTTTCTCGCGCGAGCAAGTGCACGCACGGCCTCGATTGTCGTCAGCAAAGAGTTGTCAATCACCTCTCCATACCATCCTGGTGCTATCATGCCCTCAATTATCTTGTTGCAAGCTTGCTCGATCTCTGTTGAAACAGACTCGCGAGTCCACCCGACAATTGTCATATAACTACCTCAATACATTTTTGTTGCATCTTCTGGCCGACCCATGGCTACCAGAGCCTCGCGCGTTGCGCCTTTGCCGTAGAGCCTCATCGCGTTCTTGATGATGCCATCCCACAGCTCATCAAACTTGCGCTGCGACTCGCGCATCGAATGGACGTCGGGGTTCACCGTGATCATCTTACGCATCTCGCGAAATCCGATCTCGAGATAATCTTGGGCCGTGCCCGCGCCTTCTTTGGCTGCTTCATCCGTCATCGCGTCAACTCCTCGCCTTCGCGCCGCATGCCGGCATCATCAGCCCAATTATTTCGCGAGGCAAGCCTTATCGATGGAACACGGAAGTCGCCCATACTTTCCGTCACGTTGTCTCATATTCCGAGATACTTATATCACAAACAATCTTTGACAAGGTCGATAAAAGTCTTTACAGAATCGAACGTTGAGTGAGCTAAAACTGAGATACAATTTCAATCATGCCGCCGGAAGTCAAAACTCTCGTCCGTCGCCGCAAGCGTCATCAGCGCGCCGAGACGCTGCCGGGCTTTCATCTCAATGTGACGGACGTCACGCACATTCTTGCGACAATCGCCCGCTTCCGCTTCGCCACCTTCGAGCAGGTCTCGCGCATCGATCCACGCCACGCCCGCACCGTCTACGACCGCATGCGCTCGCTCTATGACCACGGCTATATCGAGCGCTTGGGAACCGTCGACGGGCGCATCTACCGCGATATCAATGCCCCCATCACTTACGCCGTCGCCAATCCGGGTTGGAGCTTGTTGCGCCAAGAGATGGCCGCGCATCCGCTGTTTCAGCGCCGCATCAATTGGTGGATCAAGAACGCCAAGGTGCGCTCCGGTCATGTCGAGCACACGCTGAAAATCGCCGACATGGTGTTGCATTTTCAAACTCACGCCGCCGCCCATAGCCTTGCCGTCTACGACCATTATGATCTGCTCGACTTCATGCCCGACGTGACAGCCGAACTGCGCCAGCCCTTCAAACTTGCGGTGCAAGTCGACGGCAAAACCCTCGGCGTCAGTCCCGACCGCTTGCTCTGCGCGATGGCCGCCGATCGCTCCCGCGTCAATCTCACGCCGGAATGGGATACCGGCGAACACAGCATGCCAATCGAGCGCAAGAGCTTTGCCGCCGGAACCAGCATCATTCGCAAGATCGCCGCCTATACGGCCGCCTACAACGAAAACCTCGCCGCCGAACAATGGGGCTTCAAGCAATGGTTCGTACCGTTCATCACCTCGACAAAAATGCGGCGCGACGAAATGATCGCCAAGCAGCAAGCCTATCTCGATGGCAAGGGCTCCCGGCTATTTCTATTTGCCGACCGCGAGACATTTTTCGGCAATGATCCCTATTCCGAAATTTGGATCAACGGCCGCGGTGAGCGCCAGGCAATTCATCGTTCGGAACTCCTCAATACGGTTGATGCCAATGCCCGGTAATTCCGTGTTGAGAGCCGATTCCACACTGATTGGCTGCAGATCTGGCGGCCGCTCTCGTCGTCTCCCCGTTGGGACACAGTCCGGCAATAGGCAGTTTGCCTTCGCTTCCTCCCTCACTTGGATAACGGGGACTCTAGCCGCCGGCTGCCGCCCGTCAACGGTTCCGCGTCGGGCGTCCCCTGCATCCTGCACGTCGTAGCGGACACCTTTACGGGTGCAGCTTTCCGGCGGTTATAGTTCAGCCTCCAAGGAGCCTTCGCTTTCATGACCCCATTCGTCACCTTCGACGTCATCAGAACCCGCGTCCCTCTCACCGCCGCCCTGCAGCACTATGGCCTGCTGGCGGGTTTGCACCGGCGCGGTCTGCAGTTAGTAGGGATCTGCCCTATTCACGGTGGCGCCAACCCACGCCAGTTCATCGTCAATACCCATCTCAACACCTGGAGATGTTTCTCCGCCAAATGCAGTCTCTACGGAGATGTCATCGACTTCGTGTCCGCCCACGATCGCGTCACGTTGCCAGAGGCGGCGTCACATCTCGTGGCATGGTTTGCTCTCGTTGATCCACCGTCACCCGTCTTGAGGATAATCCCTATGACCGAAACAGCTTCCAGGCCCTCGCATCGCGCCTACGTCACCGAAGATGTGACCGAAGGCAAGCGCCAAAAAACCTTCTGGACCAAAGTCGGCGCCGCATGGCCACACAAAGACGGCAAGGGACTGACCGTCAGCGTTTCGCCCGGCATCTCGATAAGCGGGCGACTGGTCTTGCGCGAGTGGTCCGAAGATCCATCGATCATCGACGGCGCCAAGGCCTAGGCGTGCTTCCCGATTCGCCCTGCAGGCTGGCACGGTGCTCGCGCCGCGCAAGGGTCGAGACGAGCGGCGAAAGCCGCCGCCCTTGCGCGGCGCTGCGCGTCCGTGCATCGCAAGCGCGTACGGCCGGGACGGAAAAACGTCAGCTCCGGCCGAACCAAAAAACGGTCGGGGTCGCAGTTAGTCACCGGCAATTCCGCGAGAGCAGGAGAGCACCGACAAACGGAGCAGCGCTCGTCACGAAGCGCTTCAGCATCGTCTTTCGAAATCTACTTGCCGTCAGCATTTTGAATAGGAAAAACAACGACCCGCCAACTCACTGTACCAATAATGCTTTGTTCAGCGACGGCGGTCGCCATAAGAGTCGCGTCTTCATTTATCGCCCAACCGCGCATGTCATAAAACCACCCAGCCACGAGCTTGCCATTGCGGACAATATTCCAAAGCCCATCTTTCTGAACAGCAACGGTAATCGACCCAGAGCTCTCACAACCTATCGAACCGATCTCGTCAAACCAGTTTTTCCAAATTTCGTCGTTGACTGCAAAAGTAGACAAATTGTTTCTGCGTAAACGGAGGAACGTGGACGAATAGCAACTCCCAACCAAGGGTGTATCCTCGCTTTCGTACCAATGGGCCCAGGGTTGGTCGTCGATGATCGCGGTTATTCGGCCACTTGATCTTACTTTTGCGATCACGCTGCCTGTATTGTCGTTCATCACCATGCTCAACCCATTTTCAAATTTAGACTTCCAGATAGTGTTGTAATCGACCGTCACTGATCCCACGCCGGCTGCGTTGTTAAACCATGCGATTTTGCCATTTTCACTGATGTGAATCAACCTGGGTTCGGGTAATCTAGGATCTTCGACACCGTTTCGAACTATAAATCTCCTGCCACTGTCGGTTACTTCAGCAACAACCGATCCATCTGCAAAAATGTCGTAATTGTGCACTGCATCAAATCGTTGACTCCACGGCACACCATCTACGGCGATAGTCCATTTATTGTCAATCTTCACGCCGATCGCGACCCCTCCATTGATGACTGCATACTCGAAGAGCTCGTCGAACCAATTGTCCCAGGGCCTCCCATTGATCGCGACGGTCCATTGGGTTCCCTGCTTTACATTCACCGCAACGAGGTTTGCCCCCGCGTTGCTGCCGTGACGCAGGTATGTCATGTCTTCAAATATTGACGACATACTTCGTCCGTCAACCTGAAGTGACTTACCGCCATTCTCGGTGCGAATCTCTAGTCGCGATGTATTATTGAACAAAGCAAAGTTTTTTGATCCTTCGACACGCGCAAGAATATTTGCTTGAACATCATATTCAGATCCATACCACGTTCCCGGTACCCAGCCACCTGTAGAGATAGTGTGACTTGGTGCGTCAAATAGTTTGTTAGACGAAGAATAATACTGAATGGAAGACCATAGGCGAACTGCTCCTTCCTCTATAATCGCATATGTCGACCAAATCGTGAGAATCACGACGATTGTTGTCAAGATAGGTTTCTTGACAAAATGTTCTCGGAACAGAAAACCGGATGTTCCAACAAAAGCTGTTGCCAGAAAAAGCTCAAGCAAGATTATCCGCATTACTCCCCCACAAGAGACAACAATCTAGGTCGCTGATCAGCTGGATTACGGTTTAGAGCGTATACGCTTAAGCTCCCGAATTGTAACTGCTCACCCCATACCCTATGAAGCCGCAGCGGT
>JANXWC010000244.1 GCA_025351355.1 Hyphomicrobiaceae bacterium | reverse complement strand
CACCGGACCTGCCGGTCCACAGGGGCCCACCGGACCTGCCGGTCCACAGGGCCTGCAAGGCATGTCTGGCGCGCAAGGGCCCGCCGGCGCCAATGGTGCCACCGGCCCACAGGGACCAGCTGGGACTTCCGCCAGCATCGGCGTTGCCAGTACCTTTGCTCTGCCCACCGGGATGGCACCGGGTACTCTCCTCTTTGTGACGAATGACGTTGGCGGCGCGACCCCCGCCTTTCTTGACCTCGACGCCACGTCCTGGCGTCGTGTCGGCGACCGAGCCATCGTTACTCCGGCCGTCGTCGCCGTTCCGGTGTTCGGATTGGCTGGCGGCACTTACAACGGCGCGCAATCCGTCGCTATCTCATGTGCCACCGCCGGCGCGGCTATTCACTACACGCTGGACGGAACCACGCCGACGTCGGCAAGCCAAACCTACAGCACCCCGATCGCCATTCCCGCGTCCAAAACAATCCGCGCTGTTGCGACCAAGTCGCTGCTGGCCGACAGCGCGGTGGTGAGTTCGGCCTATACCATCATCTTCGGTCCGCAAGGTCAGACGCTCTATCTCGCCGAAGGCGACAGCATCACCAATGGCTCGCTGATCGCCGCCTCGATGTCCTACGCGCGGCTGTATGCCGCGAAGTATCCAGGCCGCCTGACCTCGGTGAACAATGCCACGCCCGGAAACACATTAGCGCAGATCGCCGCGCGCGCATCGACCGACGATGCGCTGCTCGCGTCAACTGCGACGTATCGCACGGCGGCGATCCTGTCGATCCTGACTGGCGCCAATGATGGCAGTTACGCCGGTGGTGCGACCGCATTTGCCGCAGCCCTGGCATCCTATTGCGATGCACGCCGCGCAGCTGGCTGGAAAGTTGTGGTGTGCACGTGCCTGCCCGCCTTTGGCGCCGGTAACGCCTTCGATACCTTCAGGCTTGCTGTCAACACGATCATCCGTACCTGGGTCGGCACCCACTGCGATGCCATCGCCGATGTCGGTGGTGACGCCATCATTGGGCAGGCTGCTGCAACCGACAATACGACGTACTGGAATACCGACAAGGTGCATCCGACCGCAGCAACCGCGGCGATCATGGAGCCCTACCTCGAAGCTGCGGCAAATTCCTTGACCGTGCCGCGCTCGGCGCAGCCGTCATCATACCCGACGTTCAATCCCGCCGACGCCGACAGCCACGTCGTGCTGACCAACGGCAATCGCACGTTCTCTACGACGCTGCTGAAAACTGGCGCGCGCGGCACCACCTGGCGCGATCAGGGCAAATTCTACTGCGAGTTCACGTTGACCAACAACCGCGATCAGTTCGTTGGTTTTGATAACGGCGCGGGGTCCCTAGTGGTTCAAGCCGGTGGTTCAAACAGTGCCGGCTTCGCTGTCTGGTATGGCGGCGTACAAAACCAGTTGGGCATGATTGCCATCGCGGGGATGACGCTGAATATCAATGTCACGCTCCCGCATGTCATTCAGTTCGCCATAGACTTCGACACCGGAAAACTGTGGATCGGCGTGGATGGTGTGTGGTCAGGCGCTACAGCAGGCGACCCAGCGTCAGCCACTAACCCCAGTTACACTTTTAATCCGAATACGCGTCTGTTTCTCATGGCGAGCGGCGGCACCACCACCTCCAGCACCAGCACGCTGACGATACCGACTGCGGCGGCTAATCTGAGCTTCGCCGTGCCAGCAGGCTACAGCGCTTTCTGAGAGTGCACGCATGCACCAATAGCGATGTGAGCGAAGTTTGCAGGCGTCCGCGCAACGGCTGGCAACTGCAAGAAACCTGAGCTTCGGCCGCTCAGGCTTTCGATCGTATTATCGTCTTGATAGGCCCGCGCGGTCTGCCGGAGCGTTCGGCGATTTCGGCGTCCTGCCCCTCAAAATACGTTTGCGCGGCAAGATCACCGTCCAATCCCGACACTTCCGAAAGCGCTATCTTGCGGTTCGATGACAGCGTCCCATCCTCATAGACGATGTCAAAATAAACGAATTCTACCCGTGCCGTTGGTTTTCTGCGCGCCATCGTGGCTCTCCTGCGGTTGTCGGCACACGCTGATCCACTCGTCGCGGCTCATTGGCGGCGGCTGAGTTCGCTCTCCATGGCGCTGCGCTCGAAAGTTTCTGCCTTGCACTTAATGCGATATTGATACTGCCCATTTTCCAGTGGCAACTGGCGGATGACTTCATAACGTTGCGAGGCCGCGGCCAGACTTGTACGCCCCGGCGAGAAATCGACCTGCTGTCCGACCTTGAATTTGTGGGCCATGTCGAATTGCCTCCGGTTATGCGCCCGACGAATGGTCCGACTTGAGTTGCGGATGCCTCCAACGCAAATGGGTAGGCCAGCCAATTACTTCCAGAGACCAGAGCGACGCACCCAGTTGCAGAAACGAAAATGGCCCTGTCCCGGAAGACAGGGCCACCCAGCTGAACCGGCAGTCCGGACCAGCTTAGTCCTTTTGAATGTTGCCGACGGCGATCTTGCCGGAACGACGATCTTCCTGCGTATCGAACGAGACCTTGTCGCCTTCGTTCAGCATGTGGATGCCAGCGCGCTCAAGCGCAGTCGCGTGGACGAAAACGTCCTTGCTGCCGTCATCCGGTTGAATGAAGCCGAAGCCTTTTTTATCGTTGTAGAACTTAACGGTACCTTTGATCATGTCTTAGTCCTTGGAGTCAGTAAAATTCGATCCGCCCGAGCCGTTAAGCCAGCCGCGGACCGGTTGTCGATTTTTCGGTAAAGGCTTGATCGGGCGTTTGTCGCGACGCCAAGACAAACGGACGCAAGGTCCGGCCAAAATTCGATGGCCGCTTTTATCCTGGACTGACCCGAAGCACAAGCCATTTCTAGGACAATGCTAGAAAAATTGGCTCCGCGGGTAGGGAACCCCGGCATGCCGGGGAACCGTTTGTTTTTGTTCAATCTTATCCCGGCGACTGTTAGATTTGTACCGCGGTCTGTACCTCAGTCTCGGCGTCCGCACAAGGCCGAACGGCGTACAGCCACGACGCAGGTAAATGCCATCTCCTATAACACTATGAGGCTTGCGCATTGTCTATGCCACGCGGTCGCGACTGATCGAAGGTGCGCTTTTGAGCCAATGGCGCAGTGCATACGCCACCGAGCGGAACTTTACCGCGCAGGTAAATCCCCTGTCCCTTTGCACAACTCAGTCTTTGAAGCTCCCTCGCACCACAAATCAAAGTTGCCTCCTACGTTAAACGGGAGACATTCCCACCGCGAACCGATTATCCGGGCAGGTAAATCCCTCCCCGTTATACACTAGAGAGGCCTACAGATTGCATCTGCACCATCCTC
>JANXWC010000202.1 GCA_025351355.1 Hyphomicrobiaceae bacterium | reverse complement strand
CCGGGCCCTACGTCGAGGCTCGGGAACGTTTTTTGAGGCAGGCTCGTGACGAAGGCTATGCGACGTCAACTTTGGAGCGCGTCGCCTGGCTGCTCCTCGTCGCCGCACACGCAATGCATCGCAATGGCGGGTGTATCAACTTTGACCAGCTGAAGACCAGACTCGTCGAGCAGATGGAGCGCCGCCTCGGCCGTCCGCCGTCCGCACACACCGTGAAGATACTGCTCCGCTTCGGGGAGGCATGGCTGCACAGCATGAACCCACTGTCCCCTGTCCAGGGGCCACCGGAGCGCTTCGACACCGAGCTTCGAGCATTTGCCGAGGACATGCGTGCCGAACGAGGGCTTTCGGCGGCGACGATCAAGAACCGTGAGCATCTGACGAAGAAGTTCATTGGCTCGTTGTCGCCGCACATCCGTTCAGTTGGCAAGATCACCCTCGATCAGGTCGAGGCGTTTTTGCACGGCGAGGCCAAGCGCGGATGGAACCGTCGATCATTGCGCCAGCTTGGAAGCAGCTTGCGAAGTTTTTTTCGTTTTGCGGCTGGCGAGGGATGGTGCAGCCCGGCCCTCGCCCAAGGCATTGAACTGCCACGGATCTATGATCTCGAAGATGTGCCGAGAGCCCCGACCGCCGAAGAGGTCGACCAACTTCTCGCGACCACATTAGCCAGCACCGGCGCCGCCGCAGTCCGCGATTATGCAATTCTGCTGCTATTGATCCATTATGGGCTGCGCCGCGGCGAGGTCGAGCGGTTGACTTTGGACGATCTCGATTGGAAGGGCGAGACGATCCACATCCAGAGGCGCAAGAGCCGGAAGGCACAGACCTATCCACTCTCGGCGCCAGTCGGTGCGGCCATCCTGCGCTACTTGCGAGAGGTCCGTCCACGCCGTGCCTGCCGTGGCTTGTTCCTCACACTCACGCCGCCGTTTCGTCTGCTCTCCGGCGACGGCATTAGCATGATGGTGCATCGGCGCCTCGCCGAGCAGGGCGTCAAGCTTGATCGCTTCGGCGCGCATTGCCTGCGGCACGCCTGTGCGGGCCAACTGCTGGATGCCGGCTTTACCATGAAGCAGATCGCGGATCACCTTGGGCATCGCAGCATGGACAGCACGCGGATCTATACCAAGATCGATCTGCGTGGCTTGCGCCAGGTGGCTGAGATCGACCTCGGAGCCCTGCTATGAGCACAGCCGCGATCATCTCCAACTACATCGAGCACAACCGCGGCCTGGGCAAGCGCTTCAGGTGGGAAGCATTGGTCCTGCTCGCGTTCGCCCGGTTTGTCGGCGACACGCCGTTGCACAAAGTGCAGCCTGCGATGATCTCGCGGTTCATCGACCGCAAGGGCAGCCGCGACATCACCAAACGCATGAACTATCGTGTGCTGGCACGCTTCTTCCGCTTCGTGGTCGCGCGCGGTCGGCTGAAGGCGTCGCCAGTTCCGGTCATCGAATGGAAGCGGTCGTCGCCATCCCGGACGCCCTACATCTACTCCGAGGATGAGTTGAAGCGGCTTCTCGCCGCCGTGCCGGAGGCAACCAGCGCGTTGTCTCACATTGATGCCGAGACACTGCACACATATCTTCTGCTCTTGTATGGCGCCGGGCTGCGTCGCGGCGAAGCCCGCCGTCTCAAGATTGAGGATATCGATCTTGCGCAATCGTTGATCCACGTCCGAGAGACGAAGTTCTTCAAGACGCGCATCGTGCCTCTCGGCACCAGTCTGTGTGCTGCAATCAAGCCGTACGTGACGAAGCGGCGTAACGACCTTGTCGATGGCGGGAGCGGCTTGTTCGTCAAGCGCAGCGGCGCGCCACTTTCGGATTCGGCAATCGGTTCAGCATTCAAACGCTTGCGCAGGATTGCCGGCATCGCGAGAGAGGGAGATGCTCGCAATCAGCCTCGTTTGCATGATCTTAGGCACTCTGCGGCTGTCCACCGCGTTATCGCATGGTATCGCGCCGGCGCCGACGTGAACGATCTGCTGCCGAAGCTCGCGACCTACCTCGGTCACAAGGACCTATCAGGGACGCAGCACTATCTGACGATGACCGGGGAGTTGCTGGCCGAGGCGAGTCGTCGGTTCGAGACCTTTGCACGAGGGCCAAATCATGACTGATCAGACGTCGCTTGGATATTGGATTAGGCGGTTCTTGTTGGAGTACGCCGCATCGGAACGGAACCTGTCGCCCAACACCTGCGCCAGTTATCGCGACATGCTCGTCCTGTTGCTGCCGTTCGTTGCCGCCGCCAAGCGCACGGCCGTGGACAAGCTGCTCGTGACCGACCTGTCGGCCGACGTGGTGCGCGCCTTTCTCAAGCACCTCGAACACGATCGGAGCTGCGGCACGGCAACCAGGAACCAGCGCCTCGCATCACTGCGAGCGTTGGCGCGGTTCGTCGGCGCACACAGCCCGCAACACTTGGAGTGGTGCGCGCAAATCCGGTTAGTGCCGATCAAGAAGGGCATCGCGGCCAGCGTTTCCTATCTGGAAAAGCCGGAGATCGATGCCCTGCTGGCTGCCCCAGATCCGTCGACGAGCCAGGGGACGCGCGATCATGCCTTGCTGCTCTTCCTCTACAACGCCGGCGCTCGCGTGAGCGAAGCCGTGTCGCTGCGGATTGGTGATATCGACTGGCACAACAAGTCGGTGCGAATTATCGGCAAGGGCAACAAGGAGCGCCGGTGCCCGCTCTGGGCCGAGACGATCGGCCGATTGCGTCACCTCGCGTCCGACCGATCAGCAGATGCGCGACTGTTTCTAAATCGGCGTGGTGAGCCGCTGACCCGCTACGGCGTGCACACGATGGTCGAACGATACGTCGCCAGGATCGGAGCGTCGACTGCGTCACCGCAAGTCAAAAGGATCAGCCCTCACGTTATTCGCCACACGACAGCAACGCACCTGCTTCAGGCGGGAGTTGACCTCAACACGATCCGGGCTTGGCTCGGGCACGTGTCGATCAACACCACCAGCATCTACGCCGAAACTGATCTTGCAACGAAGAAACGGGCGCTCGCCACGCTCGACCGCGGCGCATCAGCGCAAAAGGCTGGCGGCTGGTCTCGGAAGCCGGACGTCATGGCGTTCCTGCGGACCTTGTAGGCACTTGAATATGTGGCGCAGAAGCTCGGCCAACGAACGAGAATCAGGCTCGTTCCGCTGCTGCGCCACATAACGGTGAACGCCACATACTATCGCTTATGTGGCTGGCCACATAAGCGGTAGAAGACAATCGGGGACGCCCTTTCTCCCTTGCGGACACCAGCGCCCTTGGCGTTCCATTGTTTGAGCGTTGCCCATTCGCCGGAGGGGTAACCGCGCTCCA
>JANXWC010000176.1 GCA_025351355.1 Hyphomicrobiaceae bacterium | reverse complement strand
TGATATCTTGTAGTTTGAAAAGAGCCATCACCGACCAGACGACAACCGGCAGCACGCTTTGAACGGTCGGCGGAGGATGCTAGAGTTTCTCAACGCAAGATGTCACCCGCACTGCAATCTGCGTGTTGAGTTGCCGATCAGAACTAAGTGCACGAAGAGCCGATTAGTACTTTTACGGAAATCTGTCTGGTGGTTTCAGCACGGACCGTATTTTGATACCGAGCTCAGGCTGCGTATAGGGCTTGCCGAGCAATTGCACGCCGTTATCAAGACCCCAACCGCTTGGTCGACAGCTGCGCGAGGCAAAGCTCCTCGCACAGTTGAAGCGGAAAGATCTCGCACGCAAGGCCAAAATGAACGTTGCGGCGTTCTACAATTGCGAGCGAGCTGATCGTGGCGGACGAACTCGGACGCTGATGAAGCTGGCGTGCGCTTCCCTGATCTACTTGCTCTGGCAAAGGGAGCGCTGATATACCGATGGCAAGTTGCCCGGGGTAGCTTAAATTGTCCCCGACACAGCAAAGCTCGACTCGCACATCTGATCTCATCGTGCGAGTATAAGTGGCGTCCCTCGATTTCTTTTACATTGAGTGCAGATGGCACGACAAAGCACGAGCCCACCGGTGTGGGGCGCCAGACACCTGCGCATCGCGGCTGATGCAGCGGGAGTGGCTCTTTGGTCATGGAATGTCGATACCGACGAGATTGCCTTGGACGAGCGCGCACATGGTCTGTGGGGTGTGCCGACCAGCAATGGCCTAGTTACCTTCGAAGCTTTGTCCGCCCGTATCCATCCTGAAGACTTGGACAGAGTAAGAGCAGCCTTCACGGCGACACGCGAAATCCTCGGTTCTTACGAAGTAGACTTCCGCATATTGGACAACGATGAGATCAGGTGGGTCTCTGCTCGTGGTCGCGGAGACGATGAAGGCATCGTAGGACGGATTATGTTCGGGGTCTTTCTTGACGTGACTGAGCGAAAAATGGCCGAGGAAGATCGCGAGATGCTCGCGAACGAAATGAGTCACCGCGTCAAGAACTTGTTCGCAATCGCGTCTGCACTCACCAGCATCGCCTCTCGCTCAGCAAAAACTACCGGTGATATGGCCCGCGACGTTACTCAACGGCTGCACGCCCTGGGGCACGCTCACGAGCTGGTCAGGCCCTCTCTCAGCCACCAGAAGAAGGCAGTGCACCTTGGCGAACTGCTCGCCGTCCTGTTGAACGCCTACGATGACAAGGGATCGATTGGCGACCGCATCCGCGTCTCGGTACCCGACGTGCTCGTCGGGGAGGCTTCGATTACGACGTTGGCATTGGTCATCCATGAGCTGGCGACCAACTCATTAAAGTATGGCGCACTTTCCGCGCCGAACGGCACGCTCGATGTTTCCTGCACGGAGGCCGATACAGAAGTGACTATAAAATGGATTGAAAAAGGCGGACCTGTTGTCGCTGTGCCCAGAGGACAAGCTGGCTTCGGGAGCAAACTGGTAAACACTAGCATCACCGGACAGCTCGGCGGCTCGATCGCATTTGATTGGCCACCCACAGGTGCGGTTATCACTCTGCGAGTGAGCAAGGCACGTCTCGGCGCGTAGAAAGCGCGCCGACATCACCAGCCAACCCGGCTTCCACTCCTTGCCCTGACCGCTTTTGTTCTCTGACGCCGTCGATGTCCGGAGCTGAGGGTATTGCGTCTGCGGTTGCCAAACCTCATCGGGTCGCGGCCTCCAGGAACCAGTTCGGAGAGTGCACCGACCGGTGTGCGTGAGAGACGAGTAAAATTTACACTGCAACTTCAATAACATAGGTGTTCGCACTTTTATCCTGTCCGGCGCGCCACTTGATATCAACTTGATATCTTGTAGTTTGAAAAGAGCCATCACCGACCAGACGACAACCGGCAGCACGCTTCGAACGGTCGGCGGAGCATGCTAGAATTTCTCAACGCAAGATGTCACCCGCACTGCAATTTGCGTGTTGAGTTGCCGATAAGAAAAAAGTGCACGAAGAGTCGATTGGTACTTTTACGGAAATCTGTCTGGTGGTTTCAGCACGGACCGTATTTTGATACCGAGCTCACGCTGCGTATAGGGCTTGCCGAGCAATTGCACGCCGTTATCAAGGCGACCTTGATGCACGATGGCATTGCGGGTGTATCCGGTTGTGAACAAGACCGGCAGCGTTGGACGTAACACGGTGATCTCGTCAGCCAGCTGCCGGCCCGACATGCCGCCGCCAAGAACGACATCGGTGAACAGAAGATCAATCCGATCGGTCGACTGCATTAATTGCAGCGCTTCGCTTGCCCCGGCGGCCGACACTACGTGGTAGCCCAGATCCTCCAGCGAACCGACGGCATATTCGCGAACTCCAGCCTCGTCTTCAACGACCATGATCACTTCACCCGAACGCGCTCGCGGCACCACTTCAGCCTCGACCGCCTCGCCGCGCGGCGTCACGGCGATCACGCCCGTCTGTTCGTGCTTGGGCAGATAGAGCCTTACGGTCGTACCCTCGCCAACCTCACTGTACAGACGGATGTGCCCGCCGGATTGTTTGACAAAGCCATGCACCATGGCAAGGCCAAGACCCGTGCCCTTGCCGGCATCCTTGGTCGTGAAGAATGGCTCGAACACCTTGTCGATGAGTTCCGGCGCGATGCCTGAGCCGGTATCGGAGACACTCAGCATCACATACTGGCCGGCTTTCACATCGCCAAAGCGAGCCGCGTATTCGTCGTCAAGATATGCATTACCTGTCTCGATGGTTAGCTTGCCGAAATCCGACATCGCATCCCTGGCATTGATCGCAAGATTGACGAGGCAACTTTCGAGTTGGTTGACGTCGGCATAAGCGGTCCACAAGCCGGCGCCCGACACTGTCTCGACCTTGATGGTTTCGCCAACGGTGCGCGCCAGCATGTCAGAGAGCCCTGCCACCAACGAATTAAGCTGAATTGCACCTGGTTCAAGCGGTTGTTGACGCGCGAAAGCGAGCAAACGATGCGTCAGTTTCGCGGCATTGCGGGTGCCGGCGATCGCCGCTTCGATCGGCCGTGTCAACGGCGCACTGTTCTCGAGGCTCTTCATGCGCCGCTGCGCAGTATCGAGATTGCCCAAGATGATCGTCAGCATATTGTTGAAGTCGTGCGCGATGCCGCCGGTCAATTGCCCGATGCTGTCCATTTTTTGCGCTTGACGCAACGTCGTCTCTGTCTCCTCACGGCGACGCATCTCGGCTTTGAGTTCGCTTGTGCGCTCCGCGACTTTGCTTTCCAAACCGCTATTGATGCGCTGAATTTCTTTCGAGGCGGTGCGCAGCGCATCTGAGATGGTCTCAGCCTCTGCGAATGACGCGGGCTGTTCCTCGTAAGGTCCTCCTTCCGGCATCAACCGCGCCTGCCTTGCCAAATTAGCCATGCCGCCGCTGGCGCGTTGTGCAAGGAATAACCCCAAGCCGAGACTAAGCAGCGTGAGTATGACGGCACCTGCCGCTGTGGATTGCCAGATGGAGTTGGCAGGCCGCGCGATCTCGGCTTCCTGTTGCCCGACACCCACTGTCCAGCCGCGCGCTGTCCGAGCATATCCGGTCAACGCCCAATATCCATCGACCGTCAAAGTGGAGATGACCCCTTCGGATGCCTTGGCGATTGCCGCTCGCCATCCATCGCTCGCCAGCGTGCCGATGCGTTTTTCATGTTCTGGGAGGCGTGCGATGAAACGGTGTTGCCGATCGATGACGCCAATGACCTCGCCCTTCGTGTAGCGGCCAGAGAGCAAAGCATGGAAGCGATCAGGAGAAAGACTGATGGCGAGTGTGTACGGAATTTTTTGATCAGGGCCCAGGACTGGCACTTCAACAAAAGATGTCACTTTCTTCGCCGCTGGACCAAACAACACGTCCGCAACCTGCGGCTCGCCACTCGCGATCGCAGCCTTACTGACGTCGGGTGCAGGATGCCGCGGCAGTGGTGATGCGGCGTCGGGCGCGGTCGTTAGAACAATCTGCCCATCGAGGTCGATCAACGAGATCCACGCTCCAGGCACCAGCTTCAGTGCTCGCACTGCTTCTTGACGGAACGTCACCATCTCACCCGCTAGTGTCCTGATTCCGAAGTTCGTTGAAGTAAGCGGT
>JANXWC010000170.1 GCA_025351355.1 Hyphomicrobiaceae bacterium | reverse complement strand
CGAAAAATCTCGTAACTCATTAAAATAAGTGGCGCGCCCGAAAGGATAAAAGTGCGAACACCTATGTGATTGAAATAGCGTTATAATTTTGCAGTACTAATTGGCGCGCCGCCTCAGTTAGTTAGCCTTGTTGCCGCTCACCCGGTTTCGACCACCGGCGCCGGCCAGACCACGCGCCCAAGATTAGGTGGCGACGGGTTCTTCAATGAACCACAAGCGATCTGGCGGGTTAGAGTTTACGGCAACTAAAGGCGTAAGATGCACCATATTCAACGCGGCACAGGGCCGAAGCTACTGCTTATTCACGGCCTTGGGGGAAGCTGGCAATCCTGGAGCACCATAGTTGATGCGCTCAGCGCGCATCGCACCGTAATCGCTGTTGATCTTCCCGGACATGGAGCCACGCCGGTTGAAGGCGATAGCGGCACGTTTGTCGGACTAGTCGGCAGCGTCGAACGCTACATCGCGGACAATGATCTAACAGGCGTCGATATCGTCGGCAGCTCGATGGGCGCACGGATCGTCCTCGAACTTGCTCGGCGCGGCGGCGTCGGCAACGTGGTCGCACTCGATCCGGGTGGCTTCTGGCGCGGCTGGGAACGAACCTTTTTCAAAGTCACCATCGGGCTGTCGGGACGATTGCTGCGCGCGATCCGACCGCTGCTGCCGACGCTTAGCCGATATGCAGTGATGCGCACGGCGTTGCTGGCACAATTTTCGGTGCGGCCATGGGCGCTCGACCCGCATGTCGTGACGACCGAACTGACGGGACTCAGCACCACGCCGACGTTCGACGCGCTGGTCGACGATCTTGCCAGAGGCCCCGAGCAGACTGGGCCAGCCGCGCAATCCACCGGTCGCGTCGTGATCGGATGGGGCAGGCAGGATCGGCTTTGCCTGGCCCGCCAGGCGACGCGTGCCAAAGCGGCTTTCCCATCGGCAAATTTGCACTGGTTCGAGTCCAGCGGCCACTTCCCTGCATGGGACATGCCCGACGAGTCCGTCGCGGTCATTCTTGCCGCAACTCAGTGACCTCGAATATCGATCGCCGAATGACTACGACTCAAGCCCTCGCTGATAGCGGATCGGTCGCCAAGTGCTGTCGTTACTCTTGCTTGCCTTCCGCTTCCGGATCGCAGTACGGCAGGCATCGTGTATCTCTGTTTCGAGCTAACCCCAGCAGAGCACGAAGTAGACTTGATCATTGAAGAGTTGCTTCTGCTCGATCCGTTAAGCCACAACTTCGTTTCCGGTGGCCAACGCATCATCGCGTTCAGCGTCGAAGCCACCGTCTATCTCCTCGTAAAGAGCTCCGATCTGCTGTAGCGACTTCATGCTAGGAGCAACGACTGTAGCCAGGTATCGCGGCGCGAAGTGGCGGGGGCCACGTGCCAGTGCCGGCCTCGAATGCTCCTGCGTGGTCGAGAAGGAAGTAGCGCTCTTGTCCTTTGACGAGGTCGCTCCGACCGTTGGTGCCAATGATCCACATATGCGCCGCTCGCGGGGAGAGCTACCGTCTCGATTTCACGGTTATAGGGATGGTAGCCTTGCAGGGCGTCTCGCGGGCAGCAAGCAATCAACCTGATATCAACTTGATGGCGCTCCCTACGGGAGTCGAACCCGTCTTACCAAATTGAAAATCTGGTGTCCTAACCGATAGACGAAGGGAGCTAGGCCGGGCCCCGTATAGTCAGTTTGGCCGCAGGAAGCAACCATGCACGTAAGAGGCGTGCAATATGCCTCACGCAGGCCGGGGCACCACCGGAGTGGCGCTCGGTCGGTTGCTGGGGGCGTCTCCCAATC
The DNA here is from genome assembly GCA_025351355.1 of Hyphomicrobiaceae bacterium. Lineage (GTDB taxonomy): Bacteria > Pseudomonadota > Alphaproteobacteria > Rhizobiales > Hyphomicrobiaceae > JABFRJ01. Next base: position 4,243 of record JANXWC010000170.1, on the reverse strand, counting down.
AAGCCGCCGGCAGGTTAGTGCTTGCTATTATTACGCCATAGGTAACGATGGCCGTCCACGTCTTCCGGTCGCATCTAGCCACCACCGATGGCGACAGATCACGAGCTAGAAAAACACGACACGTTCAATAGCTACGGACCTATAGTGGGGAGATTTTACCGGTGGCGGTGTCGTGTGAAGTCCTTGCAATTCTGGACAAGGCGGCGCCGCGCAGAAGCATGAGGTGGACGCCGGTTCAGGCAAACAGCCGCGTTTCGAAAGTTGCATTGAAGGTAACCTGACTATGGCCCATGTGACTTTGATCACTTCGCTGACGCAGTTCACCGGCGGCGTGCGCACTTTGGAGGTCGAGGCCGCAACGGTGCAACGCCTGCTGCGACTGCTGGGAGTGCAATTCCCCGAACTGGCGCCGCATCTGGAGGCAGGCGTCGGGGTGGCAATCGATGGCCAGATTTATCAGGACGCACTGTTCCAGGAAATCGGTCCCGACAGCGATGTGCACATCCTGCCAATGATTGCCGGCGGCTGACCGTCACGAACCCAAGGTCGCTGCGTGTTTATCTGCATCGCGGAACTGTATTAAGGTTTGATTTGTCTCGATTGTTTCGCAGTCCTGTCCAATCAAATGGGGAATGGTACGACAGCGCTGCTCCGGTTTTTGAGGCGGCTATCACTGTTGTTCTACGACAGAGTCGCATGCCGCGTCAGCACGTGGTGTGCAGGCCACCAGGGCAATGAGACTAGCTCTTTCGCGCTGGTGACACTTGGAACGTGTATAGAAGTTCACTATAGTAGCCGCCAGGGGCCGCATTACATCGTTGAAAAGGCGCCGGTGCATGGATCGGTGCGGCCGACGCGGCCGGCGCTTCGTGCGGCTGTGTGGTGTTATGTCTGCAACGGGATAGTTTGCGCTGCGATGGGAGCCGCACCGGTGTCTGTGCGGGTTTTGATGTGCGTTGGAATTGGTGGAGTTGACGGGACATGAAGTGCAATCCGGTGCGTTGGCTATGGGGCTTGTTGCCCGTGGCACTGCTGAGCTGGGTCGCCGTGCAGGTCATGCATGCCGACATCGAGGCCGATCTGAAAACGCGGGTCGACGAACAGTTCAACGGCTCGGGCTTTAAATGGGTTCGCACTGGTTTTTCGGGCCGTGACGGCCTGATCACCGGCACGGCAACAGACGAGGCGGATCCCAGCCGCGCTTATGATATCGCCCGCAGCATCTGGGGCGTGCGCGTCGTTGAAAACCGAGCCACCATTATCGATAAGGTTGATGCCTACGAGTGGTCGGTCGCGCGTTCCGCCAACACGGTGAAATTAGCGGGTTTCGTGCCCAATGAAAATGTGCGGGCCGACATCGTCAAGCTTGCCAAATCAAGGTTTGCGGGCGCCGACGTGGTCGACGAAATGAAGTTGGCGCGCGGCGTGCCGAGCCCCGATGCATGGCTAAGCGCGGTCAATTTCGGCATTAAGCAGGTCGCCGGACTGACTTCGGGTGAGGCGCGGCTCAGTGGCCTGGCGTTGACGGTTTCGGGCACCGCCGGAGATCTGCAGAGCTACAATGGCGTGAAGTCGGCGCTGGCGACCGAATTGCCGAAAGGCATCAAGCTGGTCGACGATCGCGTCGCGCCACCCGTGGTCAAGCCGTTCACTTGGTCAGCAACGCATCAAGGCGGACAACTTCTGCTCGGCGGCTATGTGGCGAGCGCGCGCGCGCGCGCCGAGACGCTGGCCGCGGCAAAGGCAACGTTTCCACGCGCCGCCCTCGTTGACCGGATGCAATTGGCGGATGGTGCCGCCCTTGGATTTGCCCAGGCAGTGCTTGTTACGTTGAAGCAGCTGGCAACGCTCGAGGACGGGGTCGGCGAAATCCGCGATCAGAAAGTATCACTACAGGGACTTGCTGCGGATGCTCTGGTCGCCGACGCGGCACGCCAGGGACTGGCAAAGGGCATGGCTGCCGGCTTCCAGACCAGCGATGCCATCAAGGTTCGCGAGGCTGTGGTCAAGCCGGTGAGCCCCTACACGACGTTGATTGCTGCAGATGCGGCGGCTGTCGTAATGACGGGCTACGCTCCGTCCGATGCCGCGCGCGAACAACTAGGACAGTCGGTGCGGGGCCGCTTCCCCGGGCGCCGCGTCGACAACCGACTTGAAGTGGCGCCGGGTGCGCCCGATGGCTGGATGCGCTGCTTTGATGGTGCGATGAGCGGTGTCGCCCGCCTCGGTGCCGGGCGGATGGCGCTCAGCAATCGCCGATTGGAAGTCGCTGGTGCCAGCGACGACGAGGCTCTCGCAGGCGCGTTGCCAAGCGAAATCAAATCCGCGGTGCAGGCCGATTGCGAGGCCACCGTGCAAATCGATGTGCTCGCGGAAGCCGTTCCCGATCTCGTTTGGCGCGCACTTTATAGTGGCAACGACATCGTGCTCGAAGGCGATGTATCGAGCGCGGCGGCAAAATCGTTGCTGGCCGCTTCGGCTTCGCGGCTGTTTCCGGGCAAGAGTGTCGTCGACCGCACCCGTATCGTCGATACGCGGACGCGCAAATGGGCGTCGGCTGCCGAGCAGGGTCTCATTTCGCTGGCCGATCTGCAAAAGGGCGAAGCGAATCTGGTGCGGCAGCGGCTGTCGGTGAGTGGACAAGCAGTCAGCGCCGCGCAGGTGACGCGGGTGCAGGATCGGCTGAGCCGGACATTGCCGCAGGGCTACAGCGGGACAGAGCAGATCACGGTTGCCAGCGGCGTTGCGCCGCCGGGCGCAGCGCCGCCTGCCGCGCCGACCTCCCCACCGCCTCTATCCGCAGTTGCAGTCGCTTGCCAGACGGCACTGATTTCGACCGCGCGGGAGGGAATGTTGCGCTTCGAGCGCGCCAGCGCCAATCTTACGCGGGAAAGTTTCCCCACCCTAAACAAGCTGGCGACGGTGGTGAAAACCTGCCCCGACGTTACGGTTGAGATCGAGGGCCATACGGATTCGGAGGGAACGCCGGAGCGCAACCAGTCGCTGTCCGATCGGCGTGCACAGGCCGTGGTGGCGTATCTGCTGCGGGGCGGCGTCGATACCGCCAAGCTGGCCGCCGTCGGCTATGGCGAAACGCGACCGTTGGTGCCGAATGATACACCCGAGAATCGCGCCAAAAATCGGCGTATCGAATTCATCGTCAAGGGGAAATGATCGCTTATCGTGAGCCGGTGCTAGCGTTGCCGAAGATGGCGATCAGCCGAGCAATACGCGGGCAATTGCGTTGACGGTAGAGCCTGTAGGACGATAGAGCCATTAGAATGAGATGGGAAAAGCCATGGACTATCTGCTGATCAAGCTTTGGTACTGGGTCCTACTGGCCCTCGCGATCGGTTTCGTGACGGGTTGGCTGTCCTGCAGCCCGTCCAACGACAAGCGCTAGTTGCGCTGTAGATAATGCGGTGCTCCAGCATGAAAATCTGCTGGAAATAGGTGCGCTCAACCGCCTTGGGCGGTAGCGCCGCTCGATTGAGCTGGAGAGTGACCGATGACTGCGCTTTTACTGCAAACGCTGCTGCTAATGGGATCGGCATTCTTTATCGGCGCAGCGTTGGCGTGTGGTTTGCGGCAGCTGCTGCAACCCGCGCAGGATGTGATGCTGGCGCCGGTGCACGGACAACCTGCTGCCGTCGAGCCTTTGCCGCAATATACGGCGCGAGCAGCTTCCCCCGTTGCGACGAATCCCGCCGAACTCGCGGGCGTGCCTGTCGCCGCACCGGCAGCCAAGCCGGCGGTAACGGCGCCAACTTCTGCACCGGCTGCAGCCAGCGCGCCGGTTAATCGCTTCGACGACACGCTACGCGCCCGCGCCGTGGATGCCGCAGCGCCTCCGCCATCCGTTGCCCCGGCTGTCCGGCCTGCCGAAAAACCTGTTGAAGCCGTGGCGCGTCCCGCTCCCCCGCCGCCGCCGGCGCCAGCCACGCCCATTGCGCCACGGCCGCTGCCATCGGCTGCTCCGACGCCAACGGCAACGCCAACTTCCAGTCCAGCTTCCAGTCCGACTGCGAGACCGGCGTCCGTCGCGCCAACTCCTGCGATGGTTGCCGGGGCCGCTGCTGCGATGGCCGCCGCCGCCGCTGCTGTTACGTCGCAAGCGACAAGTGCTGCAGGTATTGTAGCCACGAAAACGATGGCGCGGGCGCCGCAAGCCCAACCGCCATTGGCTGCCGGTGCGGCGGCAGTTGCGACCCCACCTGCCGCTGCGACTTCGGCCATCGTTGTG
>JANXWC010000167.1 GCA_025351355.1 Hyphomicrobiaceae bacterium | reverse complement strand
GGCAGCAGCGGATCGATGATTGCCCACTCGGCATCGCTGAGTTCGTAGCGACGTAGCTGTGCCATCCCAACCTCCCTCGGTTGGAATCATGAATCACTGTTCGCGCCGTTTGGGAATCCCGTTTATGAGTTTATGACCTAGACTGCTCCGGTCAGAGTAGGATTGCTGATCCGAGGGTGGAAATCATGTCTCAGGCAAGCGCATCAAATCGACAGCAGCATCGCGATTGGCCGTTTGACGTCAGGCCGCTGCATCAGGCGTTCGGCGCTGAAATCGTCGGCATGACGCTGGTGCAGGCCATCGATGAGAAATCCTTCGCTAAAATTCACGAGGCGTTTCTCACCTACAAACTCATTCTGTTTCGCGATGTCGAGTTGCCGCCGGCGACCCAGGTGGCCTTCGCCCGCCGCTTCGGCGAAGTGCAGATTCACCCCATGACGCAGTACCACGGCTACGGACATCCCGAGATCTATCTGCTGTCGAACCTGGACGCCGACAGCAAACCCAACGGCAAGCATCCCGACAAGGGCACGCTGTATTGGCACACCGACGGGTCGTGGCGCGAGCGCAGCGGCTTAGCCACCATGATGTACAGCGAGATCTGCCCGAAGGTCGGCGGCGAGACGGAATTCTGCGATATGGTGGCGGCCTATGAAAATCTGTCACCGGAATGGAAGGCGCGCATCCGCGGCAAGAAGGCGATCCACAGTCTCGATTTTTCGCGGACGCGACGGCACGGCCACGAACCGATGACGCCCGAGCAAAAGGCCAAGGTGCCGCCGGTCGCCCAGCCGATCGTGCGCCAGCACCCTGAGACAAAGCAACTCGGCATCTTCCTTGGCGATCACGCCGAGTCTGTCGAAGGGATGCCCTACGATGAGGGGCGCAAACTGATCGAGGACCTGAACGTGGCGGCGACGCCGGCGCACCTCGTTTACGCGCACAGGTGGACGCCGGGCGAATGCATCGTCTGGGATAATCGCTCGACCATGCATCGCGCCACCGGCTTTGACGTCACGACCGATCGCCGCAAGATGCGTCGCTGCACCATCAACGGCGACAAGCCGATGGATGGGTTCTTCGATTGATCGCGCACATTAACGAAACACCATCTGATACCGACGGTCAAAAAGAATGACCGTCGGTATCAGATTCTTTGTTTGCGCGCGGCCGCCCCACCAACCCCACGCGCGCATACCATCGGTCAAGAATAATGACCGCTGGTATGAGTTGAATACGGGGCTAACAGAGTTAATGCATTCGCCGCCGCAGGTTTGCGATTTGGCGGCAATCGCTTTGATTGGACCACCTCACCTGCGCCGGTCGAATTGAACGCGCCCCAGGTGCCTTTGAGGGCATTTAAAGCACGTTTGAGGGATGGATTTGAGGTCAGCAACCTCGACACTGCCGCAAGTTGGGACGAAGCGCCCTAACGCCTCGGTGTTAAGGATAGTATGGCAGGACGGCGGTCACGCAACAGTTGCCAAAGCCGGTTTGCCTTGCATCATGTCGGCCGTCCGCTCGGCAATCATGATTGTCGGTGCATTGGTGTTGCCGCCGATCAGCGTCGGCATCACCGAAGCGTCGACCACGCGCAGTCCGTCGACGCCGCGCACGCGCATGTGCGTATCGACGACCGCGTTGGCATCAGTCGCGGGTCCCATTTTGCAGGTGCCGACGGGGTGATAGATCGTCTCGGCGCGGTTCCGGATCCAGGCTTCGACGTCCGGCTTGCTGGTGATATTTGCGCCGGGTTCCCTTTCGTCGCCGCGATACGGATTGAATGCCGCCTGTGCGAAGATTTCGCGTGCCATCCGGGTGGCCTCGACCAGCACATCGAGATCGCGCGGTTCGGCCAGATAGTTCGGATCGATGGCCGGGTGGGCGAGGGGATCGGCGCTCTTCAACCGGATCGTACCGCGGCTTTCCGGGCGCAGCTGGCACATGTGCAAGGTCAGGCCGTTTTGCTTCACTTTCGTACGACCATGATCGACGACGAAAGCCGGGATGAAGTGGAGCTGAATGTCGGGTGCGCTGAGCCCGTCGCGCGTGCGCAGGAAACCGCCGGATTCAGCAATGCATGAGGTTCCCGGTCCGGTGGTGGCAATGAGATATTTGGCCAAGGTCAGGAGCTGATTGGCGGTGTCGTAGGTGTCGCGCGTTTTGCAACGAATGAGCGTTGCCGCGTCGAGATGATCCTGCAGATTGCCACCCACGCCGGCCACATCGGCGACGACGGGCACGCCGACCTGGCGCAAGTGATCAGCCGGCCCGATGCCCGACAGCATCAGCAGTTGCGGCGAGTTGACAGCGCCGCCGCACAGGATGACTTCGCGACCCGCACGCACGGTGTGGTCCTTGCCGCCCTGGCGATAGGTGACGCCGGTGGCCCGGCCCTTTTCCGTCAGCACTTTCGTCGTCACTGCTTCGGTTGCGACGGTGACGTTGCCGCGCGCCATGGCCGGCCGCAGATAGGCCACCGCCGCCGAGCAGCGCTTGCCGTCTTTCTGCGTCACTTGATAGTAGCCGACGCCGTCCTGCTCGCGACCATTGAAGTCGTCGGTCAGTTTGTGCCCGGCTTGCTGGCAGGCGTGGAGAAAAGCAGTGTTGATCGGCGCCGGAGAAATCTGATTGGCCACATTCAGCGGCCCGCCAGCGCCGTGCAAATCGGAAGCGCCACGCTCCTGGTTCTGTGCGCGCTTGAAGTAGGGCAGCACCTGCGCGTAGCTCCAGCCGTCGTTGCCCAACTGCCGCCAGTGATCGTAGTCGCTGGCGTGACCGCGGATGTAGACCATCGCATTGATCGACGACGAACCGCCCAACGTTTTGCCGCGCGGCCAATAGAGACGCCGATTGTTGCAGTGGGCCTGCGGCTCGGTTTCGAAATGCCAATTGTAGGCGGATTTTTCACCCAGGTTGGCAAAGCCAGCGGGCATCTTGAGCAGGAAGTTATTGTCGGGCTTGCCGGCTTCCAAAACGAGAATGCGCACGTTGCGGTCAGCGCCCAGGCGATTTGCCAATGTGCAACCGGCGCTGCCCGCGCCGACGATGATGTAGTCGTATTCCTTGATGTCATTTGCCATGAATTTCCCCTCCTGTGGCGCGAATGCTTTCAGCGACCTTTGAACGTCGGCTCACGTTTTTCGACGAAAGCGCGCGAAGCTTCGCGGTGGTCCTCGGTCTGGCCGCAGTGGATATGATGGGTGGCCTCCAAATCCATGCAGTCGTCCACGTCGCCTCCCATCGCCCGATTCAAATTTTCCTTCATGTAACGGTAAGCGACCGTCGGGCCGCGCGCGAGCCGTTGGGCAATTTCGTGGGTCTTGGCTGCCAACTCGTCCGGCGCGCATACCCAGTTGGTCAAGCCGAGGCGCAATGCTTCCGCTGCGTCGACGCGGTCGGACAGAAAATACAACTCGCGGGCCTTTGCCGCGCCAACCAGCTGCGTCACAAAATACGAACCGCCATAGTCGCCGGAAAATCCGACGCGGGCGAACGCCGTGGTCATGATCGCAGGCGTCGTCATGATGCGCAGATCGCACGCTAATGCCAGCGCCAGTCCAGCACCTGCGGCCGCACCCGGCAAGGCCGCCAACGTCGGCTTCGGCATCTTGAAGAGTTTGCCCGCCGTCGCGCGCTGGTTGACGCGCTGGCGGTGAATGGCCTCGTCGATGGTCAGCGCACCAACCGTGCCGTCGCCGCTGGCGGCCATGCCCTTGACGTCGCCGCCGGCGCAGAAGCCTTTGCCCGCCCCCGTCAACACGATGCATTTGACGGCCGGATCGAGTTCGGCCGCCGCCAGTTGTTGTTGCAGCGCTGTATTCATCGCGCGCGACATGGCGTTGCGCGCGTCGGGCCGGTTCATCGTCAGCGTGAGTATGCCGGCATCCAGTCTGGCCAGCAGGTCTTTGGTGCCCGTGTCGATTTCGGATGCAGTCATGGCTTGCTACCTTCTGGCTTGCTACCGTCTAAGGAGGTGACGACTATGGCGGGAGCGGCGATCGTCCGCAATGCGCGAACTATAACCGGAGGCCTGATGTTTACATACTCCCCTGCTGTCGTGATGAACGGCAACGAGCCCGGCGCCTGGGGTGAAGCCGTGCCGGTGACCTACACAGATCGCGATGTGCTTCTCTATGCCGTTGGGATCGGCTGCAAAGACCTGCGTTTCGTCTACGAAAAACACCCGAAGTTTTCCGTTTTTCCGACCTTCGCCATCCGCTGGGGCGGCGCCGGTTCGATGGCCGATGACAAAGCACTACCGGCTTCACCTGGCCCGCTGATGCTCGATGCCGAACGCACCATCGAAACGCAAGCGCCATTGCCGCTGAGTGGCACCGTCCGTGTGCGCTCGAGATTGATCGCCGTGCATCCTCGCGCCAAAGGCGGCGCGTTTGTCGAGAAGGAAAGCGAGGTCATCGACGCCGGCGGCCGGACGTGCGTGCGGATGATCAGCGGCGCGATCCGCCGGGGCGTCGAGCGCTTGGGCGACATCGCACCGTTCGAGGGGCGCGGCCGACAGCCCGCATCCAAATCCGAGCCGCCGGGCCGCGCCGCCGATATCGAGGTATTCGCCGAAATTGCCAACGATCAGGCGCACATCTATCGGTTGTCCGGCGACTATAATCCGCTGCACATCGATCCGGAGGCGGCGCGCTTCGGCGGCTTCAGGGCGCCCATCCTGCACGGGCTTTGCACCTACGGTCATTGTGCGCACTTGCTGCTCGATGCGCTCTGCGGCGGCGACGCGACGCGCTTTTCGGCCATGAAGGTGAGGTTCTCATCGCCCGTCTATCCCGGCGACCGGTTGCGCGTGTTGGCCTGGCGGGAGGCTGACGGGCGTGCCATCTTCGAGGCACGGGTCGGCGACCAGACCGTGGTGTCGAACGCCTACTTCGAGTGGCGGTGACGATGTCGTGCGTTGAGGCGCATGAGTGCGTCAGGTTTGCGGCGCTATCTTCGTCTGCACGCGCTCGTCGAACCGGGCGACATTGACGACCACGCGCTGATGCGTGCCGTCGCCGATCACTTCGCGTTCGTCGCGGGCCTCGACGCGGAATGTGAGCGTCCGCTTGTCGACGGCGACCAGTTCCGCCGTCGCTTCCACGCGCATGCCGACCGGCGTCGCCGCGAAATGCCTGACATCCAGATGGATGCCGAGGCTCTGATGGCCCGGCGGCAGCAACTCTTCGCAGGCAGCAAGTGCGGCCGCCTCGATCAGGTTGATCATCACCGGCGTCGCCAATACGGCCACGCGCCCGCTGCCGACTTTCGGCGCGGTGTGCGCGTCTGCGACGACGAGTTCGGCCCGGCCGATCAGGCCGACGCGTAATTTGGACAGATCCAAGCTGATTGCCTCCCGCGAGCGGCCGCCGACGATGTCCGACGGGCCGAATGGGCTGTCGCTACAGTTGCTGACCCGTCGCGTCAAGCAAGTGCGGGAAGCCAGGCATCACCCGCCCTTGACGCCCTGCGTGTTGACGTACAACGCATAGAGCCCCTGGCTGGACGCCATGAATAGACGGTTTCGTTTAATGCCCCCGAAACAGAGATTGGCGCAGCGCTCCGGCAACGCAATGCGTCCAATGGGTTTGCCGGCGGGATTGAAGATCATGACGCCATCGAGTTTGGGGTCACCCATGCCCCAGCCGCACCACAGATTGCCGTCGACATCGGAACGCATGCCGTCGGGCGTGCCTGGGCCGGCATCGATATGCACGCGCTTGTTGGAAATGGTCCGTCCGTCAGCACTTACGTCATAGGCGAGGATCTTTCGATTAGGCTCACCGCGGCTCTCGACGATGTAGAGAATTTTTTCGTCCGGCGAAAAGCACAAGCCGTTGGGGGCGAGAATGCCCTCGGCCACGATCGTCGGCTTCAGGGTGTCGCCGTCGACGCGATAGACGTTGGCGGAAATTTCGCTCTCCGATTTGTGACCCTCGTATTCGGTGAGAATGCCGAAATAGGGATCTGTGAACCAGATGCTGCCGTCGGCTTTGACCACCACGTCGTTGGGCGAATTCAATCGCTTGCCGTTGAAATGCTCCATCAGCACGGTGATTGTGCCGTCACTCTCAGTTCGCGTCAGCCGGCGGCCGTGTTCGCACGTCACCAGGCGGCCCTGGCGGTCGCGCGTATTGCCGTTGGCGAAATTCGATGGTTTGCGAAAGATCGAGACGGCGCCGGTTTCCTCGTCCCACTTGAGCATGCGGTTATTCGGAATGTCGCTCCACACCAACATGCGGCTGTCGCCCATCCACACCGGCCCCTCGCTCCAGCGGCATCCCGTTGCCAGCCGTTCCACTGCCGATAGTTTGAGGTGGTAGGCCTCGAAGCTTGGGTCGAGTGCGATGATCGCGGGATCGGGATAGCGGGTGGCGGTCTGCCAGCCATTGGCGAAAAGCGGTGTCTTTGTCATGCTAAAGCTCCTGAGTGCCGTGATGGACTAAGCCTCTTAATTGGCAAGTACGCGATCGAGGCTGTCGCTCACTGCGCGAGTGGCCTGCTGCAGTCCTTGATCGCCACCGAATTCCATGGGTCGAAGTTGGCCGGATGAAAAAGCCCTCTCCACGGCAGTTTCGAGCGCCACCGCCGCGTCTGCCAGTGCCGAATTGCCTGCGCGCTGTGCCAGCCATTCGAGCATCAAAGCGGCAGATAGAAATGTCGCTGTCGGATTGGCTTTGTCCTGCCCGGCGATGTCGGGCGCGGAACCGTGCGCCGGCTGGAACAAGCCGTGGTTCTCACCGAGTTCAGCGCACGGTGCCATGCCCATGCCGCCGACGAGACCGCCGCCGAGATCGGAGAGAATGTCGCCGAACATGTTCTCCATCACCAGCACATCAAAATCCCACGGTCTGCGCACCAAGTCCAACGCCTGGGCGTCGACGTAGTTATGGCGCGCCTCGATGTCCGGATTGAGTGCCGCGCGCTCGTCGAAGATCTTGCGGAAGAATGCGAATGCGTGAAACACATTGGCCTTGTCGACGCAGGTGACGCTGGCATGACCCCGCTTGGCTTTGCGCCGGCGCGCAATGCGAAAAGCCTCGTCGCATAGTTTCTCGGTGGTTGGACGGGTAATGCGCAGCGTCTCGCGCGCTTCGCTGTCGCCGATCACCTCGCCGCGGCCTTGAGTGAAGAACAGCCCCTCGGTACTTTCGCGCAGGATGATCATGTCGATTTTTTCGGCGCGCGGATCGAGCAGGCGGCGCGGCGTATTCGGGTAGGCTTTCACCGGTCGCACGCCGGCGATCAGTTGGAACTCTTCGCGCATGCGCAGATGGGGCGCAATCTCGGTGCCCGACGGCAAGCGAATACTGGGCAAGCCGATGGCACCAAGCAAGATGGCATCGGCCTGCCGCGCCACTTCAAAGGCGGCCTTTGAGCAGTCTTCGCCGCTTTCTTTGTAGTAGGCGGCACCGCAGTCGCGCCGCTCGATGAAGCGAAACTGGAAGCTGCCCGAATGTTTGGCGATCCGATCCAACAGCATCAACGTCGGCGGAATTATTTCCGTGCCGATGCCGTCGCCGGGGATGACGGCAATCGTAAAAGTGGAGTTTGTCATACACTGCGCCTCACCGCTCAGACCTAGGTCACGACTTCGCATCTGTTGCAGGCTTAGTCAAAACTGCTGCGGACACCTACCAATGCGGTACTGTCATGCCCTGAGAGGGTGGCTATCGAACCGACGGGCATGCCATAAAGTCACGCTGCTTGGTCGAAAGGACAACAATCTGACATGGCTTCGTCGCGCGTATCGGAGTTGACTGTGCCTTCCCCGGATCGCGGCAAGGCACTCGCCGTCTCCCGCCGCGAGATCGGCCTGCTGATTGGCTTGCTGGCAGGCACTACAATCCTGTCGCAGTTCTTTCGCGCCTCCTTGGCCGTCATCGCACCTGAGTTGATCCGCGATCTCGCATTGTCGCCTGAGATGCTCGGATTGGCCAATGGCGGCTTTTTCGGTGCGCTGCTGGTGGCGCAAGTTGGCGTCGGTGTGGCGTTCGATCGAATCGGGCCGCGACGGACGGTTGGCGCGTTGTCGATCCTGATGACGCTCGGCGCAGCACTGCATGCCGTTGCCGACACCGGCCCGCTGTTGGTTGCTGCCCGCGTCGTCACGGGTGCCGGCTGCGCCGCAAGTTTCATGGCCGCGCTGGTGTTGGTATCGGCGTGGCTGGAGCCTTCGCGCTGGAGCACGGGCTTGTCGTGGGTCTTCGGATCCAGCCAGTTCGGCATTCTTTTGGCGGGCGCCCCGCTTGCCGTCGTGGCGGAATTGGCCGGCTGGCGGATGGCCTTTCTGGGCATGGCCGTCGTCGCGGCTTTAGTGGGTGTTCTGTTCTTTATCTTCGTGCGCGACAACCCGCCCAGCGCATTGTCGGCTCCACCCACAGACACAGCGCAGCCCGGCACGCTTGCGGGTTTGCGTCAGATTTTGTCCATCCCCGGTATTCTACCCGTGTTCGCCCTTTTCGGCGTAGCTTATGCCTCTGTGGCAACAATATCCGGGCTTTGGGCCGGACCGTATCTGAAGGACATTTATGGGCTGGAGGCGGGTTCGCGCGGCCTCGTACTGACGATCATGGCAGCGCTGCAGATGATCAGCGTGTTCGTCGTCGGCCCGCTCGATCGCGTCTTCGATACACGCAAATGGCTGATAGCGGCCGGCGCAACGGCAACTCTGGTAATCCTGTGCGTGTTGGCGACGGTGCCCTACTTGTCACTTGGCATGGCGCTAACGCTCTTGTTCGTCATGAACATCACCACGGCCTACAACACCGTGCTACTCGCACATATGCGCGGTCATTTTCCCAATCATCTTGCCGGGCGCGGCGCCACCACGGGGAATATCGCTCAACTTGCCGGGGCTGCGGCGTTACCGGTATTGACGGGTTTTATCCCAGGCTTCGTCGGCGTGCTCCCCAGCGGTTATGCGCCGGATGCGTACCGGCTTATTTTTGCGTCGCTTGCCACGTGTCTGGCGATCGGGCTCTTCATATACCTCTGCTTTGCGCGGGACATACGGCCTTCGGAACGGATCAAGTGATGTCGTTATTATCAGCAGGATTATCAGCGGGCCGCCGGGGACGCGTCATATCGATCGGCGAATGCATGGTGGAGTTGTCCCGCGGTGACGACGGGCGCTTTGGCCTCGGCTTTGGTGGCGATACTTACAACACGGCCATCTATATGGCGCGTCTCGGTGTCAGCGTAGCCTACGCTTCGTTGCTCGGCGACGATCGCTACTCGCAGGGAATCGTCGATCTAGCGAAGGCTGAGGCGGTCGATGTCGATCTGATCGGCATCGTCGCTGGCCGCACCCCTGGCCTCTACATGATCGAGACTGCTCCAAACGGTGAGCGCACCTTTTCCTATTGGCGCGACCGCGCGCCGGCGCGGGAATTGTTCAATGGCGAGCATGCCCTCGTCGTGGCGTCAGCCATGAACAGCGCGCAACTGATTTACCTGTCAGGCATCACGCTGTCGCTTTATGACGCGCACGGGCTGGACGAGCTTGAGGCAGCGCTGAAGGCCGCCAAGCTGTGCGGCGCGCGTGTGGCCATCGACGGCAATTATCGTCCGCGCGGCTGGGGGGTGAACGACGCTGGGCTGACGCGCGCGCGCCAAGTGTTTGAGCGCTTCTTCAGGCTGGCGGATGTGGCGTTGCCCACATTTGACGACGAGCAGATGTTGTGGGGCGATGCGTCGATCGAGGCAACCACCGCGCGACTGCAGTCGTGGGGTATCGGCGAGGTGGTCATTAAGCTCGGGGCCAACGGCGCGCAGGTTTGCAGCGATGGCACATCGGTTCATGTGCCAGTTCCTGCGCCGGTGACCGCCGTCGATACCACTGCAGCCGGAGATAGCTTCAATGCAGCCTACCTGGCGGCTCGGTTGAACCGTGAACTACCCGTCGCTGCCGCCCGCGCCGGGCACGTGCTTGCTGGTGCAAAAGTCGGCTATCGCGGTGCGATCATGCCCCGCACCGCCATGCCGCAGGATCAAGTGTGACGGCGATCCGCCGGCAATCAGCTTTTTAGGCGCGGGTTTCAATCCACCGGTGCCTTCGCATTTGTCGCCAGACCTTTGCTTTTCAACGCCTCCGTCAACTCGACCAAAACGGCCGGATCGTCTATCGTCGCCGGCATCTTCCAGGCTTCTCCGTCGGCGATCTGGCGCACGGTGGCGCGCAGAATCTTGCCCGACCGCGTCTTCGGCAGGCGCTTGACGATCATCACCGTTTTGAACGCGGCAACCGGCCCGATCACGTCACGGACGAGCTTGACGATTTCCGCCTCGATCTCAGCCGCCGGGCGATTGACGCCATTATTGAGCACCACCATGCCGGCGGCGTTCTGTCCCTTGAGGTCGTCGGCGACGCCGATCACCGCGCATTCCGCGACATCCTTGTGCTGGGCGATGACTTCTTCCATCTGCCCCGTCGATAGGCGGTGGCCCGCCACATTGATCACGTCATCGGTGCGCGCCATGACGAACACGTAGCCGTCCTGGTCGATGAAACCGGCGTCCGACGTAGAATAATAACCGGGAAATTCCTCGACGTAGCTTTTACGGAAGCGGGCATCGTTGCCCCATAGGGTCGGTAGCGCGCCTGGCGGCAGCGGCAACTTCACCGCCAGCGTGCCGGGGATACCCGCGGCGACCGGCATACCCCTCTCGTCCAGCACACGGAGATCATAACCCGGCATCGGCACGGTCGGCGAACCATGTTTGACCGGCAAAATGCCCAAACCAACGGGATTGCCGCAGATTGGCCACCCCGTTTCCGTCTGCCACCAGTGATCGATCACCGGTACGTTGAGCTTCGCTTCGGCCCATTTGATGGTTTCGGGATCGGCGCGCTCGCCGGCCAGGAATAGCGTCCGGAAATTCGACAGATCATATTTGGGAATGAATTCGCCCGTCGGATCTTCCTTCTTGATGGCGCGGAAGGCCGTGGGCGCGGTGAAGAGGGCGACCACCTTGTGCTCGGCAATGATGCGCCAGAACACGCCGGCGTCCGGAGTGCCGACCGGCTTGCCTTCGAACATCAAGGTCGTTGCGCCGGCGAGCAGGGGGGCATAGACGATGTAGCTGTGCCCCACGACCCAACCGACGTCGGAGGCAGCCCAGAAGACTTCGCCCGGCTGGATGCCGTAGTGGTTCGCCATCGTCCATTTCAGCGCGACCATATGGCCGCCGGTATCGCGGACCACGCCTTTGGGCTGCCCTGTGGTGCCGGACGTATAGAGGATATAAAGCGGATCGGTGGCGGCAACCGGCACGCAGTCAGCCGTTAAATTTCGTGCTTTGGCTTCGGCAATTCGCCTGCTCCAGTCATGGTCGCGACCATCCACCATGGTGGCTTGCGCTTGCGGACGCTGTAGCAGCAACACGCTGTGCGGTTTGCAGGTTGCAAGTTCGATCGCACGGTCCAGCAACGGCTTGTATTCGACGATCCGCGTCCCCTCGATGCCGCACGAGGCGGCCAGGATTGCGACGGGACGACAATCATCAAGGCGGGTGGCAAGCTCAGTCGCCGCAAAACCGCCGAAGACGACCGAGTGGACCGCACCGATCCGCGCGCACGCCAGCATGGCGATCAGCGCTTCCGGCACCATCGGCATGTAAATGACGACCCGTTCGCCCTTATTGATGCCCATTTCAAGCAACACAGCCGCCAGCGTCGCGACTTCGGTGGTCAATTCTCGATACGTCAGCCAGCGCTGCGATTTGGTGACGGGGCTGTCATGGATGAGTGCCATGCGGTCGCCGTTACCGTCGCGCACATGCCGGTCGAGGCAGTTCCACGCGGTATTGGACTCGCCCCCGACAAACCAGCGACCGTATTGACCGCCATAGGGATCAAATACTTTGTCGTACGGGCGCGACCATTCGATATCGCGGGCAACCTGGTCCCAGAAAGCGAGCGGATCGGCTTTCCATGCGGCATAAACGGCGGGGTAACGGCTGGCGGACGGGGTCATGAAACAAGCCTGAGAGGTGCGGTGAAGCGCAGCATTGGGAAGCGATCGCACTATCGTGCGTCGCCGTGCCCGGGTCTATCTCCATTCGAGACAACATTGTGCTATACTTGCTAAAAGTCCCGACCGGGACGGCTGAAAAGCGCAGCGCGAAAATCTTTGTTCAGCCGACGCCAGTGACCATTTTTTACCGCATTCTTAATGGATTGTGATTTGCCATATCGGTGAAGCTAGCCGCCTATGGAGTCGCGGGACGATTGGGTCACTCGCTCGTGATTTGCAACTGCAGCATTTTCCTTGCAAGGCATTGCGCTAGTGCGGTATCGGAAGCCTCGGAACTTGGTTCTTAGATCTACGTTAACCAGATATTGTTGAAGTGAGAGTTTCGTAAACGACGTATATCAAGCACAACGGCCGTTAGAGCCGGACTGGAAGCAGTGAGGCCATCTCACTTGATGCTGAGCAACGCAATGACGCGGAAAACTGATTCGGGACTTACATCGGTGCCGAAGGCACGCGACAGTCGCATTGACTGGTTACGCGGCGTCGCTTTGGTCTCGATTTTCGTCAATCACATGCCCGGCAACCGATTTGAAAACTGGACTTCTCGTAATTTCGGCTTTTCGGATGCGGCGGAACTATTTGTACTCCTCGCAGGCGTGGCTGCTGCACTGGCGTTTTATCGCAATTTTGAGAGTGGCGCGCATGCGGCCGTGGCGTTGAAGGCCATTCGCCGTGCTGCAGTGCTGTATAGTGCTCATCTGGCGTCCACACTTGCTGCCGTAGCGGTGTTCATGGGTGCAGCTTTGCTGCTCGACAATTCGGGAATTCTTGAGCTTATCGGCATTTCCCACGTTCTCTCCGATCCCTGGTCGGGTTTCATGGGAATCATCAGCGGCAATCAGCAACTCGGCTACTTCAATATTTTGCCGCTGTATGTGTTCCTGCTTCTCATTGTGCCGATGTTCCTGGCGCTCGCCGTGGTCGATATCCGGTTGATGCTGGGTGCGTCGTTTGCCATGTATTTGGCGGCTCACTTGCTGCCGATCGATATGCCCAATTTTCCGACTGATGGTGGTTGGTTTTTCAACCCGTTCGCTTGGCAGTTGATCTTCGTTGTCGGAATGGCCTTGGGGATCAAGAAAATCCGCGGAGAATGCGTCCCTTGGCATCCAGTTGTGGGTGCGCTGGCGGTGGCTTACGTCGTCTTTTCAGCGGTTTGGATGGTGCGGGGCTTGGGTGGCCGCGTGTCGTTTGACGTTTTGCCGATGTGGATCGATACGCTGCACAAATCTATGCTGCCCGCGACGCGGCTGCTGCACATTCTCGCGTTGGCCTATTTGCTCGTACACAGTCCGCTGTGGGGTTGGTTGTCTAAACTTTCGCCGGATAACCTTCTGGCGCGTCTAGGTCGAAATTCGCTGCCGGTATTCGTTGTTGGGTCACTGCTCAGTATGGTGGGATACATTACGCTCGTTCATACCGGCAGCGTATTGTGGCTCGAGCTGGTGCTGACAGCAGGTGGTATCGCTGTCATGAGTGTGGTCGCGGCAGCGTCCGAGGCCGGGCGACTGAGACTGCCCGCTTTGGCGACCATTAAGGTGCGTTTGGCTGATCGCTCCATCGTTACCCGCGCGCCATCTCCAACCATCGAAACGCCGACAGTGATCCACCATTAGAACGTAGAGGACGGTGACCCATTTCAGCTGATGGGTTTACAGCGTTTCCACACTTCGGGAGCAGATGCGCTTGCTGTGCTGCGCGTCAGCGTCATCGTTTCTTCGCCCAGCAGTTGCATTGCAATTTTGCTCCCGGCCCCCGGTTCTGACGCCGGGACGGTGTAACTAAAGGCATGTCGCGAATAGTCGCCTGAGATCTGCTGGCCACCCGGCGTGCGGATCTGCTGGCCCTGAATATTCAATGACTGCGCCGAAAAACACCAATCGCCGTCAATGGCATCGGCGTGCGCTGACTGCAAACTTGCCGTCAGTATCAAACCAGCAATAAACGCTGCGCGGCTCATAAAGCAAAACATCATTGCCTCCTGGCGTGGCCTGGACAAGATCCTCAGTAAGCGGCGAACCCAATAATCCAACTCGGAACACCACAGTGGTCGCCACGCCAACTGGTTCGACGACAGTATTGTTTTTCTGATGTAGCTCTACAATAGCCAAAGGCGTGAGTATCGTGCACACTATTTCTACAACGAGCCCAAATGGGTCGTAGGGCGCTTGTGGCCCCTGGGGAGGGTGAACGTGTCGATCCAAGCTGATCATGCAAGCGGACGAGCGCTTCGCGTGCGCGGATTGCAGGCGCGCGCATGATAGAGCTGTATGCGAACGCTGTGGTTTCCGGCCTGCTGCTGGGTGGCTTTTATGCAGCCGTCACGCTTGGGATTGCGATCGCTTTCGGCATGCTGGACGTCGTCAATATCGCGCATCCCGCCTTCGTCATACTCGGCTCGTACGTCGCTTATATCTGCAACGCAAGGTTTGGTTTGGATCCAATACTGGTAGGGCTATTGGTCCTGCCGCTGTTCTATTACCTGGGGCAGGCGATTTATCAGATTTCTTATCTTTCGTTCGAGCGCAAGGGCAGCGATAGCCTGCGTGGCTTGGCATTTTTCTTCGGCCTGCTCTTCGTCACCGAAGTTCTGCTGATCCTGGTTTTTGGCGTGGACTATCGCTATGTCGAGGCGTGGTACATCGGGCCTACGCTGCGACTCGGGCCCATCGATCTGCCGTTGCGCATGCTGGTGCCATGCGTGCTGTCGCTGGTGCTGTTCGCGCTGTTACAGCTTTTCCTGTCGCGCACATTTACGGGTCGCGCCATAGCCGCCGTCAGTCAGGATCCTACGGCACTGCGCCTGCTGGCCATTAATCCCGTGCGCATCAAACGCATCGGCTTCGGCCTGTCGATTGCGACGGCAGCACTCGCCGGCGCCTTCCTGATCATCATCCAGCCGGTCGAACCTTCGGTCGGTCGTGAATACATCGGTCGGATTTTTGCGATTTGCGTCCTCGGCGGTATGGGCAGCCTTCCCGGCACCTTGATCGGAGCGCTGCTGCTCGGGGTCGTCGAAAGCCTGACGACGACGTACTTCGGGCCGTCCTGGTCGCCGGCAGTCGGGTTCGGATTGTTGCTGGCGACACTGGCGTTCCGGCCAGCCGGATTGCTGGGGCGATGATGGGCCGATTAGTTGAGACACGCCTCAGTGCGAGAGCCGGACAATCAGCATGACCTCCGCAACAGCCGTGGAAAATCCCGGTCGAAAGGTTCAGGCCCAAATCGGGACACCCATGTTCGCTGCCCTGGCCACGGGCGTCGCAGTTCTGTTCTACGTGGCGCTCGCGCTGATCGGCAACGAGTACCTCTATTTCTCAGGCTATGTGGTGCTGCAGTTCGTCGTCATGGCAACGGCCTGGAACATCCTCGGCGGTTATTGCGGGTATGTGAATTTCGGCTCGGCGGCCTTTTTTGCGATGGGTGCCTATTCGACGGTTTGCATTTATTCGATAGGCACTGAATACGCTCGCAGCGGCGTAGGAAAGATTCTGGGTGCCATTCCTCCGCCGGTGCTGGTGCCGTTGCTGATCGCGTTTGCGGGTATCATTGCCGGGCTCGTCGGCCTCGGCATGGGTTATCTCACCCTCAGACTGCGCGGCGTGTTTTTCTCGATCGCCACCTTGGCACTGTCGGTCGTATTGCAGACGCTGGTCGTCAATTGGGATTTCGTCGGCGGCTCTCGCGGCGCCTACGTGATCCGACCGAACGAGTTTCCGCTGCTGCCCGGCGGTTTTATCGCGTATCTGTTCGTGCTCATGCTCTTGCTGGTGGTGGTCGCTTTGACGCTGGCGCGCGGTATCGAGCGATCCCGGCTTGGTTTCGGTTTTACGGCGATCCGTGATGATGAGTTGGCGGCCGAAGCCGCGGGTGTGCCGACGCTACGCCTTAAGTTGATTGCGACGACAGTCTCAGGCGCATTGATGGGCATGGCGGGTGCTTCGTTCCCCTACTACATCGGTTATCTGCAACCTAACTCGGCCTTCGGACTGGAATACGCAGTCAACGCAATCGCCATGCCGATGGTCGGTGGCACGCAATCCTGGGTCGGCCCGCTCGTCGGCGCGTTGTTGCTTGGCTCGTTCCAACAATGGGCGACGGTAACGATTTCTTCTGTGCTGAACCTGCTGATCGTCGGGCTGGTCCTGATCTTTTTCGTCATCGTTGCCCCTAACGGGATTGTCGGCCTGGTGCGCGAGTGGCGCCGCAAGCGAGTGCTTCGGAAGGCTGTTCGCCCATGATTGCGCCGCTGCTTCACGTCACCGGCCTCAGTAAACGTTTCGGCGGCTTCGTCGCGCTCAACGACGTCTCGTTGCAGGTGGCGCCGGGGGAGCGGCTCGGCTTGATTGGTCCCAACGGGTCAGGCAAAAGCACGCTCGTCAATTGCATGAGTGGAACGCTGGTGAATGATCGCGGCCGGGTGCAGTTCGATGGCCGCGTGCTTGACGGCCTGCCACCGCACAGGCGCGCCTACCTCGGCTTGGCCCGCAGTTTCCAGCTCCCGCGTCCCTTCAGTTCGCTGTCGGTGCGAGACAATATGCGCATTCCGCTGCTCTATACCGCCGCCGTCCGCGCCGGGCGTCAGCGGGCGGAGAATGAGATCCGCGAACGCACGGAAGAACTCCTGCGCGTGGTTGGACTGATCGATAAGGCAGATGCCCGACCGATCGACCTGACCCAGGTCGACATGCGCAAACTGGAACTCGCCCGCGCGATGGCCGCCGATCCGAAATTGTTGATTGCCGACGAGGCGATGGCTGGCTTGTCCAACGCCGAAGTCGACGACATCCTCGGTCTGCTGATGCGGCTGAATGCCCAGGGTATCAGCATCATTCTGATCGAGCACATCATGAAGGCGGTGATGGCGTTTTCGCAACGGCTGGTCGTTCTGGTCAGCGGCAACAAGATTGCTGATGGCGCGCCCAGCGAAGTGATCCGCAACGACCACGTGGTGAGGGCATACCTTGGCCAATAGCGCGAACCAGGGTGCAGCGAGTGCCAACAGTTTGCTCGTCGAGGGTATCGACGCGGGCTACGGATCGGTGCGCGCGCTGCAGAATGTCTCGCTGCGCGTCGAAACGGGTGAAACAGTCGCGCTGCTCGGCACTAACGGCAACGGCAAGAGTACGTTGATGAAGTGCATCCTCGGTCTGTTGCGACCGACGAAGGGACGCATCACCGCCACCATCGACGGTGTCACGCACGAACTCGTGGGCAAGACGACGGAAGAAATCGTCGATCTGGGGATTGCGCTGGTGCCGGAGGGCCGACGGCTGTTTCCGAAGTTGACGGTCGAAGAAAATCTGATGCTCGGCGCCTACCGGCCAAAGGCGCGCGCGCAGATCAAGTCCAACCTCGATTTTTGCTACACGACGTTTTCGCGACTTGCGGAGCGGCGGACTCAATTGGCCGGCAGCATGAGCGGTGGCGAACAACAGATGCTGGCGCTTGGGCGGGCGCTGATGCTGTCGCCGCGAATCCTGCTGGTCGATGAGCCGAGCGTCGGTCTCGCGCCGATCCTGGTTGGCCGCACCATCGATGCGATCAAGGAATTGAAAGACGGCTTCAAACTTACCGTGCTGATGGCCGAGCAGAATTTTCACCAGGCCGTGCGGATCGCCGATCGCGGCTATGTCATTGTCCACGGCACCATCGCCTACGAAGGCGCCAACACCGCTGATCTCAACAACAACGACGTTATTCGGCAGCTGTACCTCGGGACCTGAACGGTGTCGTCTTGCGCTGCGGTGATTGACTTAGGTCGGGGATTTATAGTTATAGTCTATAACTATCTTTCAAAACTCAGGTTGTTGCCATGGCCATCACTGCGACTGTCGCCCACGAATTCGCTGTCCCCGGGTTGATTGAGGTGGAGGTGCGCGGCACGACACTGCTGGTGCACCTGGCGCGACCGCAGAAGCGCAATGCGCTCAATGATCCGACCATCGCGGCTTTGGAACGCCTGTTCACCTCGGTTCCGGAAGCTGTCAAGGCGGTGGTCTTGAACGGCCTTGGCGATCATTTTTCCGCCGGTCTCGATTTGAGTGAGTTGACTGAGCGCAACGTGCAACAGGGCGTCCGCCACTCGATGGGCTGGCATCGGGCACTGGAGTACATCCAGTTTGGCACGGTCCCCGTGATCGCCGTTCTCAAGGGCGCGGTAATCGGCGGCGGCCTCGAATTGGCCTTGGCGGCACATATTCGCGTCGCCGACGCCACCGCGTTCTATGCTCTGCCAGAGGGCCAGCGCGGCATTTATACGGGCGGCGGCGCGTCGGTCCGACTGCCCCGCGTGATTGGCGTCGATCGCATGATGGACATGATGCTGACCGGGCGCAGTTATTCGGCGGCGGAGGGCTTGCAGTTGGGACTGTCGCAGTATCTGACAGATGCAGGCGGCGCGCTCGATAAGGCGCTGGCGCTGGCCGACAAGATCGCGGGTAATGCGGGCATTACTAATTTCGCGCTGATCCAGGTGTTGCCGCGCATTGCCGAACAGGATCGCGCCGGCGGCTATGTCACCGAAGCACTGATGGCGGGCATTGCGCAGGGCGAACCGGACGCCAAAGCGCGGGTGCGGGCCTTTCTCGATGGCAAGGCCGCCAAAGTCACGCAGACATCTTAGCGCCCCGCACTTCCCCGTTGGGGATCACCAATAGTCCTATAGACTGTCGATACCTA
Source organism: Hyphomicrobiaceae bacterium (assembly GCA_025351355.1). Lineage (GTDB taxonomy): Bacteria > Pseudomonadota > Alphaproteobacteria > Rhizobiales > Hyphomicrobiaceae > JABFRJ01. The sequence goes on along the minus strand of JANXWC010000167.1, from coordinate 9,228 downwards.
GCCGCCGAATCTAAGAGCGGGCATTCAAGGTACTGGGAGGACTGCCGATGTCTCAGTCGTGCGATTTAGCTGCCGCGCCGCGCCGTAAGGTCACCTTGGGACCCTTCGACATGCGAGTGGAAAAGCGACCAGATGGTAGCATCATCGCGTCGTCGCCCCAGGCGCTGGGTGCCTATCCTGACAAGGCAACCGATAAGCTCGATCATTGGGCCGAGGTCGCGCCCGAACGCATCTTTCTGGCGCAGCGCGACGGCGACGGCCCATGGCGGACGATTACCTACCGACAAGCGCGGACGTCGGTCCGGGGCATCGCTCAGGCGCTGCTGCAGCGCGATTTGTCACCCGAGCGGCCGATTGCCTGTCTCACCGGCAATGATCTCGGACAGGCCCTGTTGTCGCTCGCAGCCCAATACATCGGCGTGCCGTTCGCGCCGATTTCGCCGGCCTATTCCACCGTCAGCCAGGATTTCGGCAAGCTCCGTTCCATCGTTGATCTGCTGCAGCCCGGCCTGATCTACGCGACCACGGCGCAGCCCCTGGCGCGCGCCATCGCAACTGTCATTCCCGCTGATGTCGAGATCGTGGTTGCCCTCCCATCGGCGCTTGATCGGCCGCAGACGCTCCTCACCGATCTGATTGCAACACCGGTAACGGCAGCTGTCGACGCGGCCAATGCCATGGTCGGGCCGGATACGATCGCCAAGTTCCTGTTCACCTCGGGTTCGACGGGCGCGCCCAAGGCGGTCATCAACACCCAGCGCATGATGTGTTCGAACCAGGTGATGTTCGCGGCCGTGGTGCCGTTCATGACCGAGCAACCGCCCGTGCTGGTCGACTGGCTGCCGTGGAGCCACACGTTCGGCGGCAATCACAATTTCAATCTCGTGCTGTTTGGCGGCGGCTCATTCTATATCGACGAGGGCCGCCCGCTCCCCGGTGCGATCGAGAAGACGGTGCGCAATCTGCGCGAGATCGCGCCGACGGTCTATTTCAACGTGCCGCGCGGCTTCGAGGCTCTGCTGCCCTATCTGCAATCCGATGCGGCGCTCGCCGAAAACTTCTTCAGCCGGCTGCAGGCGATGCAATATGCGGGCGCGTCGCTGTCGCAACCTGTGTGGGACGGGTTGGCCGAGGTTGCGGTGAGGACGGTGGGCGAGAAGATCCACATGATGAGCGGATTGGGCTCCACCGAGACGGCGCCTGGCGCGATCACCGTCGTGCGCCCGATCGATCGCGCAGGGACCGTTGGCGTGCCAATGCCGGGCGTGGTGGTGAAGCTGGTGGAAAATTCCGGCAAGCTGGAAGCGCGCCTGAAAGGGCCGAATATCACGCCCGGATATTGGAAAAACCCCGACCAGACAAAAACGGCTTTCGATGACGAAGGCTTTTACAAGTTGGGTGACGCACTGAAATTTGCCAACGTGGATGACCCTTCGCACGGCTTCGTATTCGATGGACGCGTCGCCGAAGATTTCAAATTGTCTTCGGGTACATGGGTTTCGGTCGGGCCGCTGCGTGCCGACCTGACGCAACACTTTGCACCGCTGATCCGTGACGCGATCATCGCCGGCCACGACAGACCCGCGCTGGGCGCGTTGCTGATCCCGGAAATAGAGCCCGCGCGTGCCCTCGCAGGGTTGGCCGCAACCGCGACACCGGCAGAAGTTTGCGCCCATCCCGCCGTCGTCGAGCGTTTCCGTGCGCTGCTGGTGACGCACGCCGCGAAAAACACCGGCGGCTCGACGCTGGTGCCACGCATCGCGCTGCTGTTCGAGCCGCTGTCCATCGATGTCGGCGAAGTCACGGACAAGGGTTCAGTCAATCAGCGCGCCGTCATCGCGCATCGCGCCGCACTGGTGGATGACCTGTTGTCGGCTGAGCCGAGTACGCGTGTGATTGCACTGCCGCCGAAGCGCTGACGTTGACCAGGGTTCACTGACGATGACCGACGTGACAACTGCTGAGTCGGTCGCGTTGGGTCGCGGCCAAAGAACCTTGACCCAACCTACAGGCCCCGCACCTGCAAGCCTTATGAGCCAGACTATGCGACACTTGGTGTAACGGAAGCGGAGCTTGCCTCATGACAACCTTCATCAATCGACGCACGGTGCGCATCGAATGGGGCGACTGCGATCCCGCACAGATCGTGTTCTATCCGCGCTATTTCGCCATGTTCGATGGCGCGACGCAGGAGTTGTTCCGCGCTGCGCTAGGCGTGCCGAAGATCGAATGGGTGAAAAAATACGGCATCATCGGTATTCCGATGGTCGATACGCGCGCCAAGTTCATTGTGCCGTCGCGCTACGGCGACGACATCGTCATCGAAAGCCGCGTGTCGCGTTTCGGCGGTTCCAGTTTCGACGTCGAGCACCGCGTTCTTCGCGGCACGTCCTTAGCCATCGAAGGCTTCGAGACACGCGTGTGGGCCGGTCCCGATCCAGCCAATCCGGGCGCCATCAAGGGCGCCAAAATCCCGGCAGACGTCGTCGCCGCTTTCAGCCGCTGAGAGTCATAAGGCCGTACTTGGTCGCCAGAAAAATGGGAGCGTGACAGCTCCCATTTCATCATCACAAAACCTTTTCCAAACATCAGCCGCGGTGGCGGAAGCCGCCACATGTGCGGTTGAGATCGCGCTCAAGGGCCTCGATCGTTGCGCGCTCGCGGCGATCGATGCGGCCGTCTCGTGCCGCACGGCGTTCGTAGTTGTGCAGGCGCATCGCTTTCTCCTGACACATGTGATGATGGCGCGCCTCGTAGGGGTGCAAGTCCTGGCGCCAACCGGCGTATTGTGCGGAAGCGGCGGTCGCGCCGACGGCGAGCAGCCCGAGGGCGGCGATAATGGTTTTCATGTTTCACTCCCAGTTGAGATTTTTGACGATCGTTGTTTGATCGGTCCGCAGACTATAGTCAGCGTGTGGGTGAACGCGAACTGAATGGTTTGCGTGACAACAGTTTTGTCAGCGCACAGGCAATCGTGGCGGCAATCGGGCAACGAGTGCTCACATCTCGACAAGCTTGCCGGGGTTCATGATGCCGCCCGGATCGAGTGCCCGCTTGACAGCGCGCATCATGTCGATCTCGACGGCGCTCTTGTAATGCTGGTTTTCAGCCAAACGCAAACGCCCGATGCCGTGCTCGGCACTTATCGAGCCGCGATGCCGAACAACGATATCGTGGACGATGCGGTTGATGGCGCCGTATTCCTCCATGAACCGTTCCTGCGTCCAATCGACCGGACGCACGGGATTGTAATGCAGATTGCCGTCGCCGACGTGGCCGAAACAGCAGTGACGCACGCCGGGATAGGCCTGCTCGACCGCCGCGTCAGCTTCTTCCACGAACGCTGCGATCTCCGAAACCGGCACGGAAATATCGTGTGCAATTGATCCGCCGGCGGCACGTTGGCCCTCGGCCATGTCCTCGCGCATTTTCCAGAGCTTTTTCGACTGCTGCGTCGATCCGGTGATGACGGCGTCGATAGCCAGTCCGTCCTCGATCGCCGACGCCAGCGCCTCCGACAGCGGTTCGTGGAGTGATCCGGGAGCGCCCTGGCCGCTGACATCCATCAGCACGTACCAGGGGTGCACCTCGCGCATCGGATCTTCGTTGCCGGGCACGCCCTGGATGGTGAAATCGACGATGCTGCGGCGGATCAATTCGAACGCGGAAATCGCGTCGCCCATGCGCTCCTTGATGCGCCCAAGGAGCGCGACGCTGGCTGCCGGACTGGCAACTGCGATCCACGCCGTCTCGCTGGCGGTCGGCATGGGAAACAGGCGCAACACAGCGGCGGTGATGACGCCGAGCGTGCCTTCGCCGCCGATAAAAAGTTGCTTGAGATCATAGCCGGTATTGTCCTTGCGCAGCGCGCGCAGGCCATCCCAGATCCGGCCATCGGGTAGGACGACTTCCAGGCCAAGCACGAGGTTGCGCGTATTGCCGTAGCGCAGAACCTGCACGCCACCGGCGTTGGTGGAGATGTTGCCGCCGATGCGGCACGAGCCCTGCGCGCCCAGGCTGAGTGGAAACAGCCGGTTTTGCGCGGCGGCCGTCTCCTGAATCTTCTGCAGCACCACGCCAGCATCGACGGTGATCGTGTCGTTGCCGAGATCGATGCTACGGATCATGTTCATGCGCTCCGTGGTCAGGATAATTTCGCCGTTGGTCTCCGACGGCTGGCCGGCGAAGGTAAGCCCGGTGTTGCCGCCTTGCGGCACGATGGCGATCCGCTGTTTGGCGCAATAGCCGACGATGGCGGCAACTTCGGCGGTAGACTTCGGCCGCAGGACCAGCGGGCTCTTGCCGACGTAGCCGTACCGCCAGCTCTGACGGTAGGCGAGCGTGTCCCCTTCCGTCTCGAAGTAACCGCCCGGGCCAGCGAGCAACTTGAGCGCGTCGATATCGCTTGGCGCAATCGTCGCAGGGGTCGGCGTCGTGGCTTTCATGGCGGCTTGGTCTCGGTTATGGGTGGGCTGAAACTTATTATCGGCCTAGCAGAACGATGATGGCAATGACAGACCAACTACCGCCGGGATTGCACGACCAGGCGTCAAAGGCGGAGATGGAGGCCAAGATAGCGGAGCGGCCCATCCACGGCTTCCGCCGGATGATGGGTTACAAAACAACAGTGTGGGCAGAGCGCTATTGCGAGGTCGAGTTGACGATCGACGCGCGCCACGACAATAGCCATGGCATCGTGCACGGCGGTGTCTATGCGGCGCTCATGGACGCAGCCTGCGGCGGCGCCGTTGCCTATTGCAATGCCCCGGGCGGGATACGGCTGGCGGTCACGATTACCTTGCAAACCACGTACCTCGCGTCAGCGAAGCGCGGGATGCTGACTGCGTCCGCGCGGCTCATTGCGGTGGAAGGTCGCGTCGCGACATGTGCGTGCGAAGTGCGTCTCGACGACGGTACGCTGTGCGCCACCGGACATGGCAGTTTCATGTACCTGCACGGCAGCGAAGCGCCTGACGGCATTCCGGCCGCTATGCGCAAGAAGCCGGTATGAACTTATGCCGTTACTGCTCGGCGCGGAGAATATCGGCGGCTTTTTCGCCGACCATGATAGCCGGTGCGTTGGTATTACCCGACGGCATCGTCGGGAAGATCGATGCGTCGGCAACGCGCAGCCCTGTAAGACCGTGCACGCGCAATCTCTCGTCGACCACGGTCGTCGGGCCCACCGGGCCCATGCGGCAGGTGCCGATCGGATGGTAGGCGGTTTGTGAGTTGTTGCGGATCCAGGCCAGGATCGCATCGTCGCTCGCGACCGCACTGCCCGGCGAGTACTCCTCGCCACGCAGTTTCTCCATTGCCGGCGCGCCGACGATGCCGCGCATCATTTTGAAGCCGGCGATCATGGCATCCTGATCGATGCGGTCGGCGAGAAAATTGAATCGGATCGCCGGTTGCGCGTCGGGATCGGGCGAACGAATGTGGATAGTGCCCAGGCTCTCCGGGCGCAACTGATAGCAGGCGATCGTCATCGACGGGAACGGTTGCAATTTGCGCAACTTCGGGTCCTTGATGGCGTAGGGCACCAGATGCATTTGTATGTCCGGCGTCGCCAACTCGGGCCGTGTCTTGAGAAAGGCGAGCATCGGGGCGGACGGCAGGCTGAAGAAGCCACCGCCCGTGAGCGCATACCGCAGAGCTTGATTGACGGCACCTAAACCGCGCACCATGTGGTTGTACGAAACGCGGGGGTCGTTGACGCGCCATTGAATGCGCGCGTTGAGATGATCGCGGAAATTTTCGCCGACCGCCGCTAGGGCATGTTGCACGCCGATGCCCTGCGCCTGCAGCACGCCCGGGCGGCCGATCCCCGAAAGCTCAAGTAATTGAGGTGTCGCCACGGCCCCGGCTGAGACGATCACCTCGCGCCCGGCGCGCGCCTCTATGCGTCGGCCCTGATGCTCGTAGCTGACGCCGGTACAACGCTTGCCTTCGAGCAGCAGCTTGCGCGCCGGCGCCTCGGTCACCACGTGCAGGTTTGGGCGTTTTATGGCATCGCGCAGATAGGTTCTGCCGATGCTCATACGACGACCACGGTGGATGTTGACCTGCGTCTTGACGATGCCTTCCTGGTTTTCGCTGTTGTAGTCGGGGTTGGTGAGATAGCCGACTTGGTTGGCGGCCTTGAACAGGGCGTCGTAGAGTGGATTTTGATCGGCGACTTCGGTAATGCGGACGGGGCCGTCATGGCCACGCCCTGCGGCCTCCCGCTCGAAATTCTCGATGCGGTCGAACAGCGGTGCCACATCCTGCCAACTCCACCCGCGTGCTCCCATCTGCGCCCAGGTGTCGTAGTCAAGGGTCTGTCCCCGCACCCACACGAGGCCGTTGATCGCACTGGAGCCGCCCAGCAACTTGCCGCGCGGCACGGGGATCTTGCGCTGCGCGGTGCCCACTTCGGGTTCCGATTCATAAAGCCAGTTTGCCGCCGCGTTATGGATCAGCAACCCAAAGCTGATCGGGAACTGCGAGTAGAAATGGCTGGCCTGTCCGGCTTCGAGCAGCAGGACGCGCGTCGCCGGATTTTCGCTCAACCGCGACGCCAGCACGCCACCGGCCGAGCCCGACCCGATGACGATGTAGTCGTAGGCGTCCATTTCCGTTTCCTCGCGCGCTTCGATCTCACTGTGCTTCAGGCCTTAACCGACGCGGGTCGTGGCTGCAGCAACGGCTTGATGCCGGGAGGCAGCGGGCACTCGTAGGGGCTCGCCTCGGTACGGGCGGCAAGATCGGCCTTGGCGGCCTTGAGCAGCTTCGGATCGGTGAGCGCATTGACGGCCACACCGGCCATCACCTTGGCGGCGCTGATCATGCCCTTCTTGGCTTGCCCGGATTTGCCTTGCGCGGTGATCTGCCAGGAATGGCCGGGGGTGCCGATGGCGTGCGTCGCGACGCGGGCCTGCACCGTCGGCACCACCCAACTGACATCGCCGACATCGGTCGACCCCATCATCGGTGCGCCCCTGGTGCCGAATGGCACGATGAAATCGCATAGCGGCGTATCCTTCTTGAACGGCACGCCGGCGCGCTCATAGGCCGAGGCGATGTCTTCAGCCGTCAATGTCGTTTGGATCTCGGCGGCGTACTTGCGATCGGCGGCGTTGAACGGCGGCGCGCCGAGCGCCTCCAACTGCTGCTGCATGGCCTGCTCGAGCGGCGTGTTGCCGAGTAGGTTGGACACCGCGCTGACGACCTTCATCTCGACCTGCGTCTCGGTCATCAACGCTGCGCCCTCGGCCACTTTTTTCACGCGCGCAACGAGAGCTTTCATGCCCGGCAGGTCGCGGGCGCGAATGGCATAGCGCACTTTGGCGAGCGCCTGCACTACGTTCGGCGCCACGCCGCCACCATCGAGCATGGCATAGTGAATGCGCGCATCCGACGGCATATGCTCGCGCATGTAGTTGACGCCGACGTTCATCAATTCCACCGCGTCGAGCGCACTGCGGCCGAGATGGGGGGCAGCGGCGGCGTGTGAGGCGCGGCCACGGAACGTGAAATCCATCCGCGTGTTGGCGAGGCTTTTGGCATCGTCGACGCGGTTGATGGCGGCGGGATGCCAGGTGATGGCGATGTCCACGTCCTTGAACAGTCCCTCGCGCACCATGAAGGCCTTGGCTGCCCCGCCTTCTTCTGCCGGACAGCCATAGTAGCGAACCCGTCCCTTGAGACCGTTTTCAGTGAGATAATTTTTGACCGCCGTCGCTGCCAGCAAGGCCGCCGATCCCAGCATGTTGTGGCCGCAGCCGTGACCGGGCGCCCCGGTTTCAAGCTCTTTTGGTTCGGCAATGCCCGCCACTTGCGACAACCCCGGCAGTGCGTCGTATTCGCCGAGGATGGCGATTACCGGGCCGCCTTCGCCCGCCTCGCCCACGACAGCGGTGGGAATGCCGGCGGCATTCTCGGTGATGCGAAACCCTTCTTCGAGCAACATCGCCGTGTGTTCGGCGACGCTGCGATATTCGGTGTAGCAGATCTCCGGCATTGCCCAGACGCGGTCGGACAAGGCCTCGTAAGCCTCCTTGCGGGCGTCCACCAATTGCCAGATGTCCTTGCTGTTGCGCATGCTGCGGGCTCCCTTTGCATCCTGAACCGGCATTGTTGCCGTCATGCACGGCGGATGCAAGCGGCGGCGCGGCGGGATGAAGCGCTTCATGGCGGCGGGCCGCGGTCGGGGCTTGTCTGTTGTTGACAAAAGCAAGGTATATTGATCGTTGCCCCTTGCCGCAGGATCAGCTCCGCTCATGTCCCTTAAATCGCACGGCCGCTACGACTATTCGCCCATTGGCCAACGGCCGCTCTACGATTGGCCCGGCGGTCGGCGGTTGGCCGTCTATATCGCGCTCAATCTCGAGCATTTCGCATTCGGGGAAGGTCTGGGCGCGGAACTCGCGCCGGGCGGGCCGCCACCGGATGTACTGAATTATGCCTGGCGCGACTATGGTAACCGGGTCGGCGCGTGGCGGCTGCTGGATCTGTTCGATCAACTGGCGCTGCCGACGTCGGTGCTGTTGAATTCCGCCCTGTACGACTACGCGCCCGAACTGATCACTGCATTCCGCACCCGCGGCGACGAGATGGTGGGGCATGGCCGCTCCAATTCCGAGCGCCAGGGTATCCTCGACGAGGCGTCCGAGGCGGCGCTGATCGCCGACGCCACCCGCCTCATCGCAGCCCATGAAGGTGCGCCGCCCAAAGGCTGGCTCGGCCCGTGGATTTCCGAAAGCGCGGTGACGCCCGATCTGCTGCAGGAAGCCGGCTACACGTATCTGTTGGATTGGTGCATGGACGATCAGCCGGTCTGGATGCGCACCCGCCGCGGTCGCATTCTCAGCGTGCCCTATCCGCAGGAACTCAACGACATCCCCATGATCGTTGGCCGCAAGCTCGGCGGTGACGCGTTTGCCCAAATGATCATCGACACCTTCGATGAAATGCTGGAGCAATCGCTCAACCAGCCGCTGGTCATGGGCATCGCGCTGCACCCCTACCTTGTCGGCCAGCCACATCGGCTGCGGCATCTCCGCCGCGCTCTCCAGCATATTGCGGCCCAGCGCGACGCCATCTGGCTGACCACCGCCGGCGCCATCGCCGACTTTGCTGCGGCACAAATGACATGATTTCTGCTTGTGCCGAGGCCATGTCGTCGCGTTCGGCGGGAGCCGTCGCAGAAGATTTTATTGACTCGCCACGCTCACCGTTGTCATCCCA
>JANXWC010000132.1 GCA_025351355.1 Hyphomicrobiaceae bacterium | reverse complement strand
GCAAGGCACGCGTCCGAAAAAGGTGGCTCGCAGCCTGACCTCATTCTTTAAGCGCGGCCTGCGCCGCATTCAGACCTGTCTGCAAGCCATCTGCGGGCTGCCTGCACTGTGGTCAGTTTGGAGAAACTGATGGATGGTGAGTTGCCTCACCCCTGCATCGATACTTTTTGTTTTTTTCTAGCTATATACACCGTTGGTCGGCTTCGCTGCGCTGCCGTTGGAATGGCCGCTGGCCCCGTTGAGGGGGCCGGGCGCCGATGCCCCATGATCGGACGCCGCGGGGCCGCCGGGATCCGCCCACGCCCACACCTTCCCAACAAGCTGCCATCCAAGTCAATTCTTGCCGGTCGCCCGATACCCACGTACCTGCCACAATTCGGTTCGGGGGGCTGGGCCAATGCAGTCATGCAAACCATCACCGCGCGGTGGGTCGATGTTCAACTTATTTACTCATCAGGCTTGCTTGATCCAGCGGACTTGAGCGGATCCCAGACTGTTGTGCGGCCGTATCATCGAAATCCGACGAGAGCGACGTTATCGGAACCGTCAACGTACAGCGAAGGCCAGTGGAGGCGAAGTCGAGCACTACTCTTCCAGAGAGCGAGACGGGCGCCATTTGAGCAATGACCTCACTACCAAACCCCCTGCGGGACGGTGGGACTACGGCGGGCCCGTTTTTTTCAATCCAGTTTAGGGTCAGGTATTTGCCGGCTTCTGCATTGTGGTCGATGGCCCAGGTAACCTCCACCCTGCCATCGGCGATCGAAAGTGCGCCATATTTGACCGCGTTCGTAGCGAGCTCGTGAAAGGCCAAGCCGAGTGCCTGCGCTGCGCCGGAGTTTAGATTCAAATCCGGTCCCGACAATTCGACACGCGTTCCGCTTGGATCAACGAACGGAGCCAACTGCCGCGTCACCAGTTCTTTGAGAGCTGCACCATGCCAGTTCTTTTCGACAAGAATATCATGCGAGGCCGCAAGACCCTGTAGTCGCTCGTCGAACTTTTTTTGGAATTCAGCAATTGAGCCAGATGTACGGGCGGTACGCCGGGCGATCGCCTGGACGACGGATAACAAGTTTTTCGAGCGATGCGACATTTCACGCAGCAGAAAGCGGACATGCTCTTCCGCATTCTTCTGATCGCTGACATCTGCTACCACGTTGACGAGCCGCTGGCATTTGCCATCGCAATCGCGTGAAAAAACCTGGCCCCGTCCCGATAACCAGACCACCATCCCGTCCCTGATGATACGGTATTCTGCTGAAAATGAATCAACGGTGTTCGCGAGCTGGTGAAATGTATCGATGAGGTGCCGGTCATCTGGGTGAAGTGCATTCCGGAACTCATCGCGCTCACCGCCGATATGTCCTATACCATCTGCCAGTGACAATCCAAGTAACGCCTCCCCCTCTGGAGACCAGAGCCGTTTGCCAGTTAAAAAATTTGTTTCCCAGCTGCCCATACGCCCGACTGTCAGCGCAGACCGATACCGCGCTTCGCTTTCACGTAGCGAAACCTCTATGGCCTTACGCTCAGTAATATCCTGCATCACGCCAAACATTTTGACTGGCGTTCCAGCAGCGTCACGAACGAAGTCAATGCTCCTCCATAGCCAGCGCAATTCACCGGTGTCCGCGCGCCGGATGCGGTATTGAACATCCGCAACGGCCGTTCCATGCTTGCGGGTAGCAGAGTTGGAGCGGATACCCTGGTCCTCAGGAATGACAAGTTGTTCCAAGACGCTGATGTGAACGCTATGCCGTGGGCTCAGTCCCCAAAGATTCCAGAACCCCTCAGAACCGAAGACCATGCCGGTGGCGATATCCACCTCAAGCGAGGCAATTCCGGCTGCCGTTTGCGACAGCACCAGCCGCCTCTCACTTTCGTGCAACGCCTGCGTCACTCGCTTCTGATCATCGATATCGGTATTGGTGCCGATCCACTGCACGATGACACCGCCATCGCCGATGATGGGAATGGCGCGGGCAATGAACCAACGAAAGATGCCATCGTTGCGTCGCAGCCTGAACTCTGCCTCGTAGAACACCCCCCTCGTCAGCGCCCTTGTCCAATTGTAAACCGCCCGGGGCAGATCATCGGGGTGGACGATGCGGGCCCAGCCTTCGCCATCAAGCTCGCCCTGGGACGCACCGGAATACTCATAGACCCGTGGGTTGAACCAATCCAACTGCCCTGCGGGAGTGGAGGTCCAGACGTGGTTTGGCATGGCATTGGTGAATGAGCGGAAGCGCCCCTCGCTGGCATCGGCCGCTGCCTCCGCTTCGACCTGCCCTGAAACGTCGACGTTTGTGCCATACCAACGGACAAGGACGCCATTATCGTCGCGCTTTGGCACGACACGGGTCAGAAAAGGTCGGAAGACGCCGTCGGCCCCTTTCAACGGAAAGGTCATCTCAAATGGCTGGCCAATGGACAATGCGGATTTCCATCGCGCAAGCACCAACGGGAGTTTGTCGGGGTCATGGACTGACTGCCAACCCCAACCCTTCTGGCCTTCGGGTGTTGTGCCTGTGTATTCATACCAGCGACGATTGTACCAGAAAATGCTACCGTCCCCGTACGCCATCCAGCACAGCACGGGAAGGCTATCAGCCAGCGCGAAAAACTCAACTCCATCTGGAGGCGCAGCCGAAGGTTCGGTATTGAAACTGATGGCCGCGGACCCAAGTTCCGAAGCCTTGTCCGAGGAACTCAAAACTGCCTCACGTTTATGGAGTGGCAAATTAAGACGAGACCTCAAGTGCCCCTAGCGGCATTCTCGGACACGGTGCGCAACAGTCGTAACAATTGGCACAAAGGTCGCTTAGTTACAAGGAAGGACGCACGGTGGTGTTTGCCGCCGACGTTGTGAACGTTAAATTGAGCCAAGAACAGTGACGACTCGCCGAAAGGGCATCAATATCTTTCCCGATTACCCATGAGCCTCCGCCAGCGTCAGCAGCCGGTATGGCATCGGCGGCGTGCGGAGCGCGACCCACGCGAGGCGTGGAACCATGGCAGTGAGATCGTAGCGCCGATTGAACCGCCAAGCGAACTCGGCGAGGCGCCGCGGCGCGTGCTTCTTGGCGCCGGATCGGAATGTGGAAGCAATCGCGGTTTTGATGTTGGCGAGCACGGTGTTGACTGCCCTGAATGCGGGGTGGCGAGCGGTCTTGCGTCCCGACCCTGTGATGATCGGCTGATGCTCGCATCCCGCCTCCGCGACGCCGTTGAAGGGGCGGTAGCCGTCGGTGACGACGTGCGCCCCCGGTGCCACGATGCGCTGAGTGACCGCCTTGATCGCCTTCCTGGTGAACCGCTTGACGCGCCGGAGCTTCACCCGGCGGGCCTTGCCGTCGGATGTCGTCTCGACGGCGGCGACGAACGGCACCTTGCCGGGACTGCCGCGCCCGCGTTTGCCGCCCGAGCGCGCGCCACCGAGATAGGCGTCGTCCATTTCCACCCGGCCTTCGAGCGGCTTTTGTAATTCGCGCTCAAGCATGACCTGCCTGAGCTTGTGATGCAGCTTCCAGGCGGTATTGTAACTGACATCGATGCGGCGCGAGAGTTCGAGCGCGGAGATGCCCTGCTTGGTTTGCGTCATGTGGAACATCGCACGGAACCAGACTGCGAGATCGAGCTTGGTGCCGGCAAAGATTGTGCCTGCCGTCAGCGAGGTCTGCGTATGGCAGCGATTGCACTGCCAGAGCGAACGCTTCCCCAACTCGCAGTACGCACGACCGCCGCACGCCGGACACTCAAAGCCGCCGGGCCAGCGCCACGACATAAGCGCTTCGCGACCGGCCGCGGTCCGATCACCGGTGAGACAATGCCGCCGCGCCCGTCGCCGGATGACTTTCTCGACTTCGGCGAGGAACATCTCAGCTACGACGAACGCCTTGCGAACTGGCAGAGACGCGTCGACGAACTTGCCACGCAGTCCAAGGTCGACGCCGCCTTCGCGCAAATTCGTGCCGACATGGAACTCTCCGAACCCGGTTATCGCTTCATCCCCGAAGATGCCCATCAGCATGGCGCCGCCGACGTGCGCGCCGTTCCTTCCACATTTCCCTGGTGGGTGCCGGATCATCTGCGCCGCAAGAAATTATTTGACCGGCTGCTTGCCGATCTCACGCCCGAGCGTATCTCCTATCCGACCCGTCCCAACGCGCACCGACAACGGGCGCTCATCCACGCCATCCTCGATGAGGTCGATCGTCTCGCCGGCATTGACACATCGCCGATCCGCGCGACAATCATGCGTATCTATGGACAGCGAGACAATTGAAAAACTGCGCCAGGCGTTCATCGACGCGCTGCAGGCCGAAGCCGACCACGACGACGCCCAGCAAACCCCGCTCGCATCAACAGCCAACGACTAGGCGTCACTACACGAAAGTGTCCTCAGTGTATGACATCTCGCACAAAGCCCGAACGCCACTTCAGAAGTGGCGACTATCCCGATCTATTCACCGCTGCCAACCGGCTTGGCAGCTGTTTTGAACGCGGGTGGTCGATCGCTGTGAGGCGTGGCATCTGGCGGAGACGCTGGTG
>JANXWC010000107.1 GCA_025351355.1 Hyphomicrobiaceae bacterium | reverse complement strand
TGCCATGCCCAAGGCCGACTTGGAGAAGGCCATGAAGGTCGCTGCGGACCTGCCGGCGATGGTGGCTCCGGAGAAGTGATAGTGCGCTCCCGGCGCGCTGCGCGGATTGCGGTCTGATCCTCACACAATTCAAAGAGGCGTCCCGAGGAATGCCTCTTATGCGTTACATCGACCACTGACTTGACCGACGACTGTCCAACATGACGAGTCATTGTCAATAAAGTTAGTTATATACGACGGGATTTCTGTTGCGCTTATCCTAAGCCGCGAGAGTTCTGCCCCCCGACCTACAGGGTCAAAACTTACGCGGCTTGGTATTACTGTGGTAAAACCTTGCCGCAAATAAAATAAGCGGAGGCCAGGATAATCCCAACCTCCACCAAAGCTCATTCAGTAGCCCTAACCGCGGAAAGTTACTTCTTGCCGCATTGGTTGAAGTCGGGGCGGCTCTGCGAGCAGAAATTGCCGCCGATGGGACCCTTCAGCGCCTTGCCATCGTACTTGGCAGTGATGAGCTTGGACTTGGTGATCGTCAGGCGCGTATTTGCGCAGGCCCGCTTCGCAATGCCGACGCAAGCCGCTTCCGAGGGAGCCTGCTCGACCTTGTCGCATTCCTTGGTGCCGCCGCACTTCGAGTAGGACTCGGTTTCCATGCCCGGGCAGGCGGTGCGAACGTAGTGAACGGTACAATCGCCAGCATATGCGTTCGAAGCGAACGACAAGGCGAACACTGCAGCGATCAAGCTGATCTTTTTCATAAACATTCCTCTCTGATACTAAGCCAATTGAGCCACTGGTTTCGGCATCGCCTCCCCGCCAGCCCGCGTGAGCTTGTGCTAAATTCATATGACGCGCCGATGACACCGCAGGAACCGACGTAGACGTGATTCCAGCAACGCTGAGGAACATGTTGATTTGAAATGCAATCGTATCGAGGCACGAGATGGCCGGACGTCGCGACGGGTTCGGCAAGCCATCGCAAGCCGCCCGTTTGTGAGGGCGTAGTCGAACGATACGGATTGCAATGCGTCAATTGGACTCCGCCGATGCCGCCATGGCAGGCAATGTGAAATCGCTGAGCGTATCGGCCGACTGTGCACGAGTGGAACCGGCTGCCTCTTGCCAGTGGATAATCTCAAGCCGGCCGTCCATATGTTCGATCAGCGCCGTGCAGCTTTCGACCCAATCGCCCGTGTTGAGGTAATGGATGCCGTCGATTTCGCGATCGCCTGCCGAGTGGATGTGACCACAGATCACGCCCGTGCACGACCGATGCCGCGCATCCCGACCACCGCTGTTTCGTAGGTGCAAATGAACTCGACGACGCGTTTGACTCGCTGCTTCAAGTAAGCCGAGAGCGACCAGTAGGGCAGTCCCAGCCAGCGCCGGAACCGTGTCACCAGCAGATTGAGGTCCATCGCCAGCTCATAGGCCGTATCGCCTAGCTTTGCGATCCACGGGGCGACGCTGACGACATGGTCGAACTTGTCGCCATGCAAGACGAGGTATCGCTTTCCAGTGGCCGTGACATGTACCGCGTCGAGGGCAGCTTCGAGATTGCCGAAGCGATGATTGCAGAAGTCGCGGCAGTACTCGTCGTGATTTCCCGGAACGTAAATGACGCGAGTGCCGCTGCGGGCCTTCCTCAACGGTTTCTTGATGACGTCGTTGTGGTCCTGAGTCCAGAACCACTTTCTTCGCAGCGCCCAGATATCGACGACATCGCCGACGAGATAGAGGTGGTCGCTGTCGCTGCTGCGCAGAAAATCGAGAAGCGCCCTAGCCTGGGCCCTTTTCGTACCCAGGTGTAGATCGGAAATGAAGATCGCCCTGTAGCGCTTGGGCATGGCGGTTCTCCGGTTGCAATCGCTGGTGCGTCGGCGCGTTGCTCACACGACTCGTGCGATAATCGGATGACAGTCTGGCCGTGAGATTGCCTCTGCGGCATCGCACTGGCCGACTTCACTGGGTGTGCCTCGGCTCGACAAGCAACCCGTCACGCTCATCAGGCCCGCCGGTCAGTCGAATTATGACAAAACCGGGCTTATCCACAGTGAGATGGCCCATTGTGTTGCTTGCCAGCAACGGCACGCCTGCAATCAGCGGCCCGAGAACCTGTGTGACGAGGTTTGTCATGTTGGCGTCACGCAGCGCGACGAAACCTACTCCAACGCCGAGACGGCTGTCTGGCGGATCGATGTCTGGCCGGATGTAGTTCCTGCGGGCAGTTTCAGTCGCGTTATGGAGTAGAGTGGCATGTCTGGGGAATTCAAGAAAACGGTGAGCATGCTCGCCCTGCTGGCTGCGGCCGGCATAATGGTTGGTGGCGTTGCGCCCAAGGCAGCCGGTGCGGCCGACCTCGGCGGCGATTGCTGCGCCGACCTCGAAGAGCGCATCGCCGAACTTGAGGCGACGGCCGTCAAGAAGGGCAACAAGAAAGTGAGCGTGACCATCACCGGCCGCGCCAACATGAACGTCATGTGGTGGGCGGAGAATGGCGTCGCCGCCAGTAATGCCACCTACGATCACACGTCGGATATATACTTCGGCAACGTCGCCCGCAACGAGACCGAGTTCAACATCAAGGGTGAAGGCAAGGTCAATAGCGACGTTACCGTTGGATTCCTGATGGAGATATACGTCGATCCGTCGGCAACCGGCGGCACCAAGAATTCGCAGACCAAACACCAGGACGCTGTGAATGCCGTTCCTCAAACCACGTACGTTTTCATCAACAGCAAGGCGGTCGGCGAGCTGCGTCTCGGCAACCAATATCAGGCCATGCACGAGACTTTTAACGCCGATACCGGTAAGGACACGATCGGACGATATGGCCAGACTCGCGGTGCCTTCACGTTCCTGCTGCGCGATACTGCCAACACGCTGACATCGATTGAATACAGCAAAGTACTAAGGCCGCTGGAAGATGCGCGCGCGCAGTCGCTGATGTACATCTCTCCCACGATGGCGGGATTGACGCTAAGGGCGGACGTAGCTGGTGATGACGTCTATGGCGCATCTTTGACCTACGATAACAAGTTCAAAGACGACACGATCGCCGTAAAGGCCTCGTTGGGTTACGAAAAACTGAGCCGCGTGGACATTGCTTCTGCGCTTGGCACTGGCCTCGTCGCCAGCACGGATAGCCAGGAGATTTTGGCCGTGTCCGGGTCGATCTCCGAGAGCACGTCCGGTCTCTACGTCACTGGTCTGTGGGGCAAGGCGACCGCATCGATCGCTGGACGCCAGGACGCGACCAACTGGTGGGTCAAGGGCGGTTGGCAGAAAAATGTCACTGGCATCGGTAACACGATGATCTACGCTGGTTATCTGAAGGAAGACGGCCTTTACCAGAACGCCACGTCGAAGTCTTCGAGCACGCTCATTGAAGTCGGCATAGATCAAGGCATCGACGACGTCGGCAGTGTTTACCTCCAATATCAGCGCGGTTCGCTGGATAACACCCTGACCGGTGTTGGTAGCGGCAATGGAACGATCAACGCCCAGTCGCTCGACCAGGTCATTGGCGGCATGATTGTCAAGTTCTAGTCCGAACCTGACTGACTGAATCTTACCTCTCCACTGCTTCCAACTCTGAGAGGGCGTTCATCCAGACGCCCTCTTTTTTAGAGCAAAATCAGACATTTAAACCGTCATCATCCTTTAATGTCTGGAGTCTACCACCGCCGCGATTTCAGATAGATCAGCGAGAGCGAGCCAGCTCGTCCCCGCCGCCGTTGCCGATCCGGATTGCGTACTGGAGTGCTTTTATGCTCGCCGCCTATCTCCTGGTTCTGACTGCCTTGATGGGGGCGGCTTATCTGATTGCGCGGCTGCGGGCGCGCGCGGTGGCGGGCGGCAAGCTGTCGGCGCTGCATTCCCTGCCGAGCTACCATGGCCTGTTGGCGGCGTCGGCCATTTTGGTGCCGATGCTGACGGTTTATATGGCCGGATCGCCGCTGGTTGGTTGGTTGACTGAGGCGCGCACGATGGAGCAGTTCCCGGCCGCGCTGACGGCCGGCAGTCTGCAACGCGGGGCGATCTTGCGCGACGTCGTCAATCTCGCCGCCGGCCAATATTCCGGGGACGCAAGCGCAGAGTTGCGGCGCGGCGCCGAGGTGTTCGCGACCACAAACCGGATAGGTATGCTGGCGGTTTTCGCTGGCGGCGTCGTCGCGGCTCTCGCCGCCTTCGGCTGGATCTGGTCGCACATCTCGATCAGCTATCGGGCGCGCAATCGATTCGAACGGGTGGTCAAGCTTGCGTTGATGGCCTGCGCCGCAGTAGCGGTGCTCACCACGTTCGGAATTGTGCTGTCCGTGTTAGGCGAAACCTACCGCTTCTTCTTCGATCCCGGGATCAAGGGCAAACCGACCGTCCCCGAGTTTCTGTTTGGGACCAGTTGGAGTCCGCAGACGGCGCTTCGCCCTGATCAGGGGAGCGATGCGGGCAGCTTCGGTTTCGTCCCACTCTTGGTCGGCACGCTGCTTATAACCAGCATCGCCATCCTAGTCGCCGGTCCGCTCGGCCTGATGGCGGCCATTTACCTCTCGGAGTATGCCGGGCCGAGGTTTCGCGCCGTGGCCAAGCCGCTGTTGGAGATCCTGGCCGGAATACCAACCGTGGTGCTCGGTTTCTTCGCTGCCTTGACGGTCGCGCCCTTGATCCGCAGTTGGGGCGAAGCGCTCGGGCTGACGGTCGCTTCCGAGAGCGCTTTGGCGGCCGGTCTCGTCATGGGCATGATGATCATTCCGTTTGTGTCTTCGCTGTCCGACGACGTGATCAACGCCGTGCCGCGGTCCATGCGAGATGGGTCGTATGGCATCGGCGCAACCAAGTCGGAGACCATTCGATTGGTCGTCCTGCCGGCGGCGCTGCCCGGCGTCGTTTCGGCCTTCATGTTGGCCATCAGCCGCGCCATCGGCGAAACTATGATCGTTGTCATGGCTGCCGGACTGGCCGCCAATCTTACCATCAATCCACTTTCGGCCGTCACCACCATCACGGTCCAGATCGCGAGCCTCCTGGTAGGCGACCAGGAGTTCGACAGCGCCAAGACCCTCGCCGCCTTCGCACTGGGTTTTGCGCTCTTCTTCATTACGCTCGCCCTCAACTTCATCGCACTGCGCGTTGTGAACAGGTATCGAGAGCGCTATGTCTGACATGGTATTGCGACCCGAAATTGATACGGCCCCGGTTGGCTCACCGGCCGCGCGCCGGATCGATCTCAAATCCAAATCGGCTCAAGCGCGGTTGCGCGCCCGTTATCGTACCGAGGGCTGCTTCAAGGCCGCCGGTTTGCTTGCGATCGGTATTGCCGCGCTGTTTTTGGCGGCGCTGATGTTCAACATCGCGAGTACTGGCGTGCCGGCGTTTTGGCAGCATTCGCTGCCGGCGACGATTCAAACGAGCGCCGCCGATATCGATCCGCAGGGGACGAAGAACCCAAGCGTCATCCGCAGAGCAGACTATGTCAAGATCGCCAAAACAGCGCTGCGCGATCTGTTTCCCGAGGTCAAGGAGCGCGCCGACAGGAAGCTTCTGGACGCGCTTTTGAGCTCAGGCGCGACAGATGCCCTGCGTGATCAGCTGGCCGCCGATCCCGCGCTGATCGGAACGCCGGTGACGACCCGCCTTCTGTTGTCGGCGGACGCCGATCTCTACATCAAGGGCGATGGCACCAACGTCACATCGTTGCCGGCGAGCGGAGTTGCGACGCCGAGTGCGACCTCGGGTGAGATCACAATCGCCGCCCCCGATGCAGTCTTGGCTAAGGACCTGGCTTGGCTGAAGAGCAGCGAGCCGGAAATCACAATGGACGGCAAACGTCCGAGCTTGTTGCTGGCGCTGAATGGCGGCATCGCCAAGGTTACGAAACTTGGTCCGAACGGAGCGGTGGCCGTGGTGCTTCAGCCGCTGACTACAACCGCCCCGGCCAAACCCGGCGAAT
>JANXWC010000095.1 GCA_025351355.1 Hyphomicrobiaceae bacterium | reverse complement strand
AGTTTGTTCAGGCTCACGGTCACGGTCAAAAACAATGCCAAACCGTTTGCTGGCGCAATGACGCACTCAAAACTCAATGAAATCAATGAAATCAATAGAATCTGGCGGAGCCGGAGGGATTCGAACCCTCGATACCCCGTTAAGAGTATAACGCTTTAGCAAAGCGCCGCCTTCAGCCACTCGGCCACAGCTCCAGAATGTCTGCCTATAGGAGCGTTATCGCCCAAAAGCAAGCGGTGGGTCCCTTGTTTTCCGGCTTTTCGCTTGCCCCTGTTTGATACTTGGGTCATAAGGGCCGCTTACCCGCTCCGGTTGGAGGCTTAACGGGGTCGTTGTGTGAGCCACTTGGCAGGCGCAACGGCAGGTTTGGTGCATTTTGCGGTTCGTTTCGCACGCCATACCGTTCCTCGGTGTCTTCGCTCTTTGGGTTGTCTTGGTGGGCCTTTCCCGGGCCCGACAGGGGCTACGCGCCGGAGCCGCATCGAGCGAAAGTCTGAGGCCGACCGCGTGTCCGCTTCGGTACTCAGGGTCAGGAACGGGCCGTAACGTTTGCCGCTTCATGCGCGCCGACCGCGGTTCCATTTGAAAGGCATGCACGCATGGCTCTTTACGAGCACGTTTTCATGGCCCGCCAGGACATTTCCCAGTCCCAGGTCGAGGGCCTCATCAAAGAATACGCGGACGTCATCACCGAGGGTGGCGGCAAGGTCGGCAAGGTCGAGTATTGGGGCGTCAAGAACCTCGCTTATAAGATCAAGAAGAACCGCAAGGCGCACTATGCGCTGATGAACCTGGACGCACCGCCGGCGGCCGTCGCCGAAATGGAGCGGCGCATGGGCCTGTCGACCGATGTCATCCGCTTCATGACCATCAAGGTCGAAGTGCACGAGGTTGAGCCGAGCATCCAGATGCGCAAGGTCGATCGCGAGGATCGCCCGGAACGCGGTGAGCGCGGTGGCTTTGGTGACCGTGGCGGTCGTGGCGGCGGTGGCGGCTTCCGTGGTGGCGGCGATCGTGGCCCGCGCGGTGCTGGTGGCGGCGCTGGCGGTGGCGGTTTCCGTGGCGGCGATCGCGCTGGTAGTGGTGGAGCTGGCGCTCCCGGTGGTCGACCGGCAGGCGCCGGTGGTGGCGATCGCGGCGGTTTCCGCCCGCGTCCGACAACCCCCGCTGCAGATGACACCGGCTCGCAGGAGTAATTCCCATGGCAGAATCCGTCCAACAACTTCCGTCACGTCGTCCGTTCCATCGTCGTCGCAAGACATGTCCGTTCTCCGGCTCGCAAGCGCCCAAGATCGACTACAAGGATGCGCGCCTGCTCGGCCGCTACATTTCCGAGCGCGGTAAGATCGTGCCGAGCCGCATTACCGCCGTTTCGGCCAAGAAGCAGCGTGAACTGGCCAACGCGATCAAGCGCGCCCGCATCCTGGGCCTGCTGCCGTTCGTGATCGGCTGACGCCTCGATAATCTGGTTTGGTTGGGACTGCATCGCATCGAAGCGATTGCAGTCTCTAACCGCCTTGTGCGGGACAGCTCCATGACGGCTTCGTTTACATTGCCGAACAATTCCTGGCGGCGCCTGTTGATCGGCGCTGGCGGCGGACTCGCATCGGTGGCGATGTTTTATTCCGCGGCGCGCGGCGGTGTCGGCTTCAGTATGTTGCTGTTGCCGCTCGTGCCTTTGCCGCTGATGATTGCCGGATTCGGCTGGGGCCTGCTGGCCGCGATCGCTGCCGCCGTGACAAGCACGATTGCGCTGGCGTTTGCTGTCGCGCCATCTTTTGCCGCCGGCTACGCGTGCTCGCTTGCACTCCCCGTCATCGGTCTTACTCATCTGTTGATGCTCGCCCGCTACAATCCAGACGGTACGCTTGTCGATTGGTTTCCCGCAGGACGTATCTTGATGGCCATCGCGCTGTATGGCGCGGCGTTGCCGGTGTTGATGATCGCGCTCGAGGGTGGCAGCTACGCGCTGATGGCGCCCGAGTTCACTCGCTTCTTCAATCAGCTTGCGGCACAAGCGCCGATCGGCTCGAGTTGGCGCACGATGGATGCGGCGCAAATCCAATCGCTCGTCGACCTTTGGGTCAAGCTGATGCCGGGCGTGATCGCCAGCTATTGGACCATTTTCTTTGCGATCAACGCCTATCTGGCTGCGCGCATCGTGCGCATTTCCGGCCGCTTCGTGCGCCCGTGGCCCAACCTGCATTGGCTGACTTTTCCGCCGCTGTTTGCGCTGGCTTTTCTTGCGGCGATCGGCGGCGTGGCGATCGGCGGTTCACTTCGAGAGCTCGGTATTGGCGCGATCGGGGCGTTTTCCGTCGCCTTCCTGTTGCAGGGCCTGTCCGTCATTCACGCGATTGCCAAGCAGCGCGCGGCGACATGGCTGATCTCTGCGGTCTACGCTGCGATCATCGTCGGCGGCGCGCTCGCCATGCCTCTCATCACGGTGCTCGGCCTTGCCGAAACGGTGACGCGCCTGCGCAGCCGCATCGTCCCAATTCCACCGGCGTTGCCGCTCGGAAGCATCTGAGAAATCAAAATCAGATTGAAATTTGTCCTAACTCTGGAGAATCGAAATGCAAGTGATCCTGCTCGAACGCATCGGCCGCCTTGGCCAGATGGGCGATGTCGTCACCGTCAAGGACGGGTTCGCCCGCAACTTCCTGCTGCCGCAGAAGAAGGCGTTGCGCGCGACTGCCGAGAATTCCAAACAATTCGAGACACAGCGCGTGCAGCTGGAAGCGCGCAACCTCGAACTGAAGCGTGAAGCCGAAGCCGTGCACGCCAAGCTCAACGGCAAGAGCTTCACGGCCATCCGCACCGCCGGCGATACCGGCCAGCTCTACGGCTCCGTCTCCGCCCGCGATCTCGCCGACATGGTCACCGAAGGCGGCTTCAGCATCGATCGCCGCATGGTCTCGCTCGACAACCCGATCAAGGCGCTCGGCCTGCACACCGCGCGCGTTCAACTGCATCCGGAAGTGATGAGCCGCATCACGCTTAACGTCGCCCGCTCATCGGACGAAGCGCAGCGCCAGGCCCGCGGCGAGGATGTCGCGATGGTCAAGAACGAAGGCGTCGAACTCGAGACCTACAATCCCGACGAGATGTTCGACACCCGCGGCACCGGCGACCAGCCCGACGCGTAATGCTGGGCGCGCGCTTTTTCGGTTGGGCGGCCACACGTTTGAACCCGCCACCCGACCGACTCCCCGTTCTCCCGGCCGCGGCGCCCACATCGCGGAG
Source organism: Hyphomicrobiaceae bacterium (assembly GCA_025351355.1). Classification (GTDB taxonomy): domain Bacteria; phylum Pseudomonadota; class Alphaproteobacteria; order Rhizobiales; family Hyphomicrobiaceae; genus JABFRJ01. The sequence goes on along the minus strand of JANXWC010000095.1, from coordinate 12,847 downwards.
CGATGCTACGCATCGAGGGCGCGGAGAGCCGAGATCTTTCTCAGCCAATACCGGGAAAGGTCCCGGGTCGCGCTGCGCTTGAATATTCAATGCATTCTCATCCGACGACACACCCAAAATTGTCATCCTACGCCTCGTGGGTAGGACCCAGCGTGCCGCCGTCTCCGGCTTGAATGTGTTGCACGCTGGGTCCCAGGGACAAGCCCTGGAATGACAACGGAGATGGCGGCCCCGATCTTGCGATCGTGCCGTTGATGACATCAGACCCGGAAAATCCGGGGAGCAGAGCGCGGCCGAAGCCACGTGTTCTGCGTACCCGCCACGCCGGGCGGGAGGGTGCTCACCTCAAGTGTGAGCTTGTTGCGGCTGATGCCGCGCTCTGCGCTGCGTTTATTTTCTCTCGAAGCCCTACAATCGGGTTTGCAACCGCGCTGCTCTTTCAGCGGCGGGACTTCGACGAGGCGTACCTGAAGAAGGATCCGTCTTCTCCAATGGCGATACGCACTGCACAACTCCAAGTCGGCAGTTCCAGACGGTTCTAGCCCCGCCCCGATCCAACAAGGTGGTGCGAGAGTGCGGGAAACATTGCAGAAATGCAATTATAACGTGTGATTGAGGTAAATGCGGTCGCGCTTTTTTGTGCGCGGTAGGAGCTTGGTGATTCAGTTCCGACGGTTGGCCTGGACGAACACCTTCAGCATCGTGTCCGGCGTCGCTGGCGGTTCGCCACGGATGATCTGGTCGACATGATCCATGCCGTCGATCACCTGGCCCCAGACTGTGTACTGATCGGCCAAGCCGCGGCAAACCGTGTCGTTGAAACAAATAAAGAACTGGCTATTGGCGCTGTTCGGGTTAGCGGTACGGGCGGCACCGACGGTGCCGCGCCTGAAGGGCTCGGGCGTGAACTCGGCGGGCAAGTCGGGAAGCCGCGAGCCGCCATTGCCGGTGCCCTTGGGGTCACCGGTCTGGGCCATGAAGCCGTCGATCACCCGATGGAACTTGTGGCCGTTGTAGAACCCTTCGGCGGTCAGCGCTTTGACTCGCTCAACATGCTTCGGCGCTAGGTCGGGGCGTAACTGCACGAGCAATCGCCCCGTTTTGAGTTCGATCACCAATGTGTTGGCCGGATCGGCTTGCGGTGCCGGTGTCTGGGCGGCCGCCGGTGCGGCGGCGAACAGCAAGGCGGCGAGGAGAGACAGGCGCATGTGCGGGCGGCTCATTGGTGTGATGGCGGAACGCAACCCCACGGGACTTGGCGCCGGATGCAATCCGTCGGGCACGAATTCTCAGAGGAATCGCGCGTATGGAACAAAGACGGAATGGCTCAATCTGTTGCTTGTTGATTGATCTGATCACGCTTGCAATTACTCGGCAAGCGACCGTCCAAACGCCGCGCATCCCACAGCTCTTGCCCCACACCCCGCCGCCGCCGCATGATCGCATTCTGATCCAACCCCGGGGATGCCAACATGAGCAAAGTTCTCTACGAACGCGACGGTCGCATCGCGCGCATCACGTTGAACCGGCCAGAGGTGATGAACGCCATCGACGACGAATTGCCGGGCGCGCTGGCCGAGGCCGTGGCGCGCGCCGACAACGATCCCAAGGCGCACGTCATCGTACTGGCCGGCGCCGGTCGCGCGTTCTGCGCCGGCTATGATCTTACCGCCTATGCCTCCGGCGACCCGACCAACCGCTATACGCAAGCCATGCCGTGGGACCCCATGCGCGACTACGCCGGCATGTCGGAAAACACCCATCAGTTCATGAGCCTGTTCCGCTCCAAGCGGCCGGTCATCTGCAAGGTGCAGGGTTTTGCCGTCGCCGGAGGTTCGGATATCGCGCTGTGCTCCGACATGATCATCATGGCCGAGGATGCGCGCATCGGTTATCCGCCCGTGCGTGTGTGGGGTTGCCCGACGACGGCGATGTGGGTTTATCGCCTCGGCGCCGAGAAGGCCAAGCGCATGCTGTTCACCGGCGACAAGATCACCGGCATCGAGGCGGCGGCCCTCGGCCTTGTGCTGAAGGCCGTGCCTGCCGACAAACTCGACGAGGAAGTTGACGCACTGGCGCACCGCATCGCCACCGTGCCGCAGAACCAACTGATGATGCAGAAGCTGATGGTCAACCAGGCGCTCTACAACATGGGCCTGATGGGTACGCAGATGATCGCTACCGTGTTCGACGGCATCACGCGGCATTCGCCGGAAGGCATCAACTTCAAGAACCGCTCGCAAGAGATGGGTTGGAAACACGCCGTCGACGAACGCGACCAAGGCACCTTCGATTGGACCACCAATCAACCCATCAAGGAGAACCGGTGATCCGGTAAGATCCACACTCCAAGCGCGTTCCCGGAATTTGGGCGGCGTGTTTACGCGCTGGCCAAATATCCGGGATCTTTACCCCCAAGGCGTGCGCAGGGTCCATGACAACCGGTAAAGATCCCGGATAACCTTCGCGCCAAAGTGGCACGCAGGTTTCCGGGAAAGCGTTATTTCACTGGAAATGCCGAAGTACAGAACTCTCTCAACCGGATTTACGTGATTACCCCAGGTTTCGGCCGCCGCACGGCCAGCGTCACGCCGAACAGGATCAACGCAAATCCCACGAAATGGTGCAGTCCCAATTGTTCGCCGAGCAGTGTCGTGGCCAGCAGCGCGCCAAACAAAGGCACCAGATGCAGGAACGCGCCCGCGCGCGCCACGCCCAGCGTTTCGATGCCGCGCCCCCAGCACATATAGGCGAGAATGCTGGAAAACACCGCCGCATAGATTGCAGCGCCGACGGTTATCTCATCCAGCACCAATTGTTCGCCTTGCACATATTCCAGCGCCGCGAACGGCAGCGTCACCAGCGCCGCGGCAATCGCCAGCGTGAACAGAAAACTTGTCGTGGCGATCTTCGGCCGCAATCGCAGGCACGCCGAATACACTGCCCACATGGCCATGTTGGCCACGATGATCAGATCGCCGCGATTGAAGGCAAAATTCTGCAGGATTTCGAGATCCAGCTTACTGACGATCGCCACCACACCCGACAGCGAGATGCAAATACCCAGCACCTGCAGCCAGCCGATGCGGTCGCGAAAAATCAGGAAGCTGGCCAGCGCGATCAACGCCGGCGCTACCGAATTCATCACGCCCATGTTGAGCGCGCCGGTATACTTGAGGCCCACGTATTGGAGCGCGCCGAACAGCCCGCCACCAAGCGCGCCGAGAAAGCCCAGCACCAGCCAATGCCGTTTGATGACGGTCCAATCCCTGACCAATGACGGTCCCGCAAACACCGCCAGCAGCAGCGCCACCAGCAGCCAGCGCACCAGGTTCAAACTCCACGACGGCACGTGACCGCCGATATAGCGCGCGACGATGTGATTGCCCGACCACGCCAACGCCGCCAGCGCCAGCAGCAGGGACGCCACCAACGCCGAGGCGCGCCGTGGCACCGCGCGCTCGTCGAAATTGAGACCTGCTTCAGTATCGGACAATCAAAGCACCTGATTTGCGTTCGCGAAGCGTGCATCGCCGCGCTGTGAGCCAGTCTATGACACAAGCCCACATCGGCTGCGCCTGCAATTTATGCAGACCGCCCAATCACAGCGCAGCCACCCACTCTTCACCGGAATTCCAGCCCGTCGAACGTGCCGCTTTTGCGCCACTCATCGATGTAGGTGAAATAGGCCTTGGCGCCCTCGGGATAACCGACGTTGAGGCGCGCCGCCGGGCCGGGATCGCGGCCCTCGTTGTTGTAATAGCCGGGCGTGCAGTCCGGTCCGCCCGCCATGCGGCCGACGCTGGTCAGCATCAGTTGCACCCAGGCGTCTTCCGCTGCGGCCGACACGCCGACGATCTGGGCGCCGCGCTCCCGAGCTGCCGCCACCACCGTTGCGATTGTTAGGCCGGAGTCCGTCAGGTTGTGCGGCACGTTGGAGATCAGGTTCGCGCCCTGCGTCGGTTGCACGAAAAATGCGTTGGGAAATCCATGCACGTGAATGCCGTGCTTCGAGCGCATGCCGGCAGCCCAATGCTGCGATAGATGCCGCCCGTTTTCTCCAATCAGATCGAAGCCGGCGCGCCGTACGTACGCGGTGCCCACCTCGAAGCCCGACGCGTAAATCAGGCAATCCAACGGATACTCCCTCCCCGCGACAACAACACCAGCAGCCGTGATCCGTTCGACACCCTTGCCGTCGGTGTCGATCAAATGCGTCGAAGCCGCATTGAACGCCTGCAGATAGGCATCGTGAAAGCAGGGGCGTTTGCACAGCTGCCGGTACCACGCTTTCAATTTTTGCGCCGTTGCGTAATCCCTGACGATCGCCTCCGCTCGCATGCGGATTGCTTCCATCTTCTCGAAGTCGGCATCCTCGAAGGCCAAGCGCATATTATCCAGCGTGCGTTGCTCTTTCGGCAAGGTCTGGATCTTTTCGCGGATACGCTTGCCGAGTTCGGTCCAGCCGTCCTGCACGAGATCAACGTCGGCGCCACCACCGGCCTGATTGGCCGTAAAATTTTCCAGCCAACGCTGCTGCCAGCCCGCTGTGGCGATGTTGGCGAACCACTGCGGATCGATCGGCGCGTTGCCGCGTGCATCCACCGATGACGGCGTGCGTTGGAAAACGTACAGCTCTTTGCACGCAGCAGCGAGATGCGGCACGCACTGCACCGCCGTCGCCCCCGTGCCGATGATGCCGACGCGCTTATCCGACAATCGCGTCATTGGAGCGCCGAAGCGATCACCGCCGGTATAGCCGTAGTCCCAGCGGCTTGTATGAAACGAATGCCCCTTGAAATCCTCGATTCCGGCGATACCCGGCAATTTCGGTACATGCAGCGGCCCGGTCCCAAGGCCAATGAAATCAGCGGTAAGCGCATCACCGCGATTGGTGCGGATCACCCAACACAAGCGCGCGCCGTCCCAACGCAAATCCTGTACTTCGGTATGGAACAGTGCCTTGTCGTAGAGCCCGTAATGCTTGCCGATGCGCTGGCAGTGGGCGAGTATTTCCGGTCCGTGGGCATATTTCTCCGACGGCATATGCCCCGTCTCTTCCAGCAGTGGCATGTAGACCATCGACGCCGTATCGCACTGCGCGCCGGGATAGCGGTTCCAGTACCAGGTACCGCCGAAGTCGCCGCCTTTCTCGATGATGCGCACGTCGGCGACGCCGGCTTCCTTAAGGCGTGCGCCCGTCGCAAGGCCGGCAAAACCGCCGCCGATAAAAGCGAACGTCACATGATCTGTTTTTGGGGCGCGCTCGACGCGCGGCGTGTAGGGATCTTCAAGATAGTGTGCGAGTTGCCCCGCGATCTGGAGGTACTGGTCGTTGCCGTCTGTGCGCAGGCGCTTGGTGCGCTCCTCCAGATACTTCCGCCGCAATGCTTCTTTATTCATTCCCCACCCCTCGCCATTACGCTCGCTGCGGAATTTGCAATCCGCGTTGCACCGCCGGTCGTTCCAGCCCACGCTCCAGCCAAGCCGGAACATTTTCAAGGTTATCGAATGCCACCAAGTCGCGTGCTTCATAAAACGTAATGAGATTGCGCACCCAGCCTAGCAGCGAAATATCGGCAATCGTATACTCATCGTCCATCATCCATCGGCGTCCCTGCAATCGCGTATCGATGACGCACAGCAGGCGCTTCGCTTCCGCCACATAGCGTTGTAAAGGTCGCTTGTCGGTGTATTCCTTGCCAGCGAATTTGTTGAAAAACCCCACCTGGCCGAACATCGGTCCGACGCCGGCATTCTGAAAATACACCCACTGCAGCGTCGCGTACCGCCGTGCCCGATCGGATGGCAGGAATTGACCGGTTTTCTCGCCGAGATAGGTGAGAATGGCGCCGGATTCAAACAATCCGATTGGATTTCCGTTCGGCCCATGCGGATCGATGATAGCCGGGATCTTGCCGTTCGGATTGAGCGATAGAAATGCCGGGTCCTTGCTCTCGTTTTTCATGATGTCGATCAGATGCGCCTCGTAGGGCAATCCAGTTTCCTCAAGCATGATCGAAACTTTGACGCCATTGGGCGTCGGCAACGAATAAAGTTGCAGCCGATCGGGAAATTGTGCCGGCCAGCGTTTGGTGATCGGAAACGACGATAAATCAGACATCTGACGCACCTCCATAACCATCCTCATTGCAGCTTCACACAGCGATCATCGCCTTATCGGCGATCAACGAAAACGGTTCCGCGATACCAATAGTTACGACGGCCGCTCGCGTTTGTGTTGAAAGTGCCGGACATTATAGCCAAGTTGCTACGTTCACTCCCACTCGATTGTCTCTTGGTGCCGTAGAACGATGATTTCATGCCATAAATTCTCGCGGGGGGATGGTGCGGCGACATCCAAACGGAAAATGGCCTCATTGCGCACTTAGTTTTCGTCGGCGCGGCCACGGCGTCAGGCTGGTCGGCATCGGCCATTTAGTGGGCACTTGTTCAACCCTTTAGCACCACCAGATCGCCGAGGTCTTGCTTGCGTTGGGCAACGCGCCGCTTGTAGCTCCCCTGATTTTTCACCGCGATCAGGCTGTGCGGCGATCCTTTGCGTTGCGTATCGGTATCAAGGTCGGCGCTGGCACGGCGGATCTCATTGTCGACATGCGTCCGGGTATGTTGCGCCGCTCGGAGCGTCCAGGTCTCGTGGTTGGGATCGGCGAGAAATTTGGATAGCTCGGCACAGTATTGGCATTGGCAGCCGATGCTGCTCGGACGGGTCCAATTCTGCGGGGCCTCCAGCGGCTCGGCGATGCGGTTACTGAGGTGGGCGACGCACGCCGCATGCAAGGCGCCGAATGCGATCCCCTTGGCACAACGCTTCCTGAGTAGGTTCTTGACCGCCGGGCCAAGAACGCTGTCGAGACCGAAGAGGCGTGGCCATGCCAATATGTGGTCAGCTGTGCGCTTGGCGAGTCCGGCATCTACACGGTCGACCACGGCAACGAGATCCGCCACGGATTTAGCATCGGGCTTCGCAACTCTCGGTCGGTCCCATCGATCCTTCGACGCAGATGCCGGATCCCCTGGGAGGTGACTGACAAGTGCTTGCGCAGCACCGAGCAGCTGTTTCGGTTTCTTTGAAAACTTGCCTCCCAATGCGCCGATCAACAGCGCACTGCAGGAACCAAGGGCATCCAAGCCATTGAACGCGACGATTTTCCGCAACCATTCTGCCGCTTGATCATCGGCAAATAGAGCCAGCGCTTCGAGAAGCGACAAGTTATTGGCCTTATCGTGGCCCTGTCCGCTCATCAGCTTGCCGAACATGTCTTCGTCAAGTTCCGATGCGCCGAGGCGAGCCAACAGGCCGAGCATCTGCCCCATGTCGCTCGGCTCGGTGCCGTCTCGCCCATGCCGCGGGTGTTCCGGCCACGTCGCGATCATGTGGCGCGCGAGTTCGTCGGCTTGTTTTTTGTGGGGTAATCCCTTCTTCGGCCCGCCGCTCTGCCATTTGTCCATCAACTCTTCGAGATACGGCAGCGTCGCCTCAAGCCCCGCCTGATTGAGAACAGCCAGGACGCGGTCGCTCGGCCAGATGACCAAGGCCGCACGTGCATAGGTGCGGTCGAACGAGGCGCCCTCGTTGCCGGTTGCCTCATGGAAATGCTCTTCGTCCGGGTCCATGTCGTCCAGGGTGTCGGTTGGTGATACCTCGTCGTCGTTGATCGGTAGCTTGCCGAGTGTCGTCGGCGCGCCATCCGGCCGGCGCCAATCCGACAGCGTTTTGCTCCAGTCGTGCACCTCGACGACCTCGAACTCGTGGCGAGCTTCTGCCTTGCCCGCGTCCCGTTGACCGCGACGGTAGTGCCAATTTTCGCGGCCGGTGTATTCCGCCGAGCCGCTTTCCCAGACCGTAAGGAGGGCCAGATGCAGATCACAACCCGCTTGCGGCGCCGCTATCGCCAGCAGTCGTGCAATTGCGGCGTCGGCGCCTTTCATGCCATCGAACGTCAGTTCGGCAGGCGTGTAGGCGTGTTCCAGCGGAAACACGATCTTCTCCGGCAAAGCTGTCGATGCATCGTCGCCGTCCTGCTCCGGACGATCACTGCGCTCCGCCTTTGCCTTTGTCCAAGCTGCGAGCAGTGATGCCACCTTTTCGGTTTCTGCCACGTAGTTCGGCGGCGCGAGTGCCGCCCCCTTGCCCTTGCGCACGAGATTGAAAACCAGCGCCGCCCGGCAACCGCTCGTGACCGGCAAGACCTCGTGCACGCAGTCCGCGTAGAAGGCGGCAAAGGCGACTTCGGATGGCTCGTCACATTGCAGATCGAGGCGCGCCTCGCGATCATTGTGACGCACGACCAGCTCGCCGCCGACCGACTGCGACGGCAACACCACCACCAGTGTCGCAAACATACCCGGTGCCTTCTCTGTGTCGCGATGGCTGACGAAAAAGCTGCCCTTGTCGTAGACCAGCAGCTTATAGAGTTCGGCCGCCACTGGCCCCTTGACGCCCAAGCCCTCGGCGGCGCGCGCTACAATGCCATCGATTGTCTTGGGCCAATGCTTGCCGCCAATGGTAACGCGGCCTGCCTCGATCTGCCAGGTGCGGCGGACTTTCGTATCAACCACGGTTTCCGTGCCGCGCCCGAACGGGGCCCGCGTTGCGCCCTTGATCAGCTGCTTCGCCTGCGCGGGCAATAACGGCAGCGCGATCAGGCCGACGCCCTCGACTTCGATCCGAGGCGCCAGGAATTCCGCCCGGCCAGAGACGAAGTAATCGCCGGGACGGTCGACGTCCCCGAGAATATTGGCCAGTTCTTGTGTGATGTTCATCCTGCGTTGCCTGCACTCACATTGACGGATTGAACTTCAGGCATTCTCGTCCCCGCCGTTCCAATTTCATACCCAAGGCTTCTATATCCGGCCTGCCGCTTCAGTGCCATCCGGGCGAGCATGGTGACGCCGCTGTCGACGTAGTCGTAGACGATCACTTCGCGCTCAATGCCGAGTGCCGGTGGCGGAGCGAACGAAACTGCGGCCCGCTGCAAATGATCGAGCCGGAATATGAACCGCTGCCGCTCCAAATCGAGCGCTACGAGTGCCGCACGAACTTGCCCGATATCGTCCCCAGGCTGTGCTGGTTCTTGCAACGGGTAGTTCATCGGGGAGCCCGCTTACATGTCGCTAATCACATCGTACATGCTACCACGAACCTTCGATCTTGCATTACGGCAACTGCTGGGATAGGCGCCAAATTCAACAACATGAACACTATACAGTGGCGGAGGCACAATGCCGACGATTGAGGAACACCTTGGTCTGCCCAGTGTCTCGATCGAGGAGCATAGCAGGCAGCTTCGAATTCGACTTGGCGAGCAGCTGGGAGGACGGCGCGCCATCTATCTCGACACTCGATTTTGGATCGAGCTGCGCAAAGCCGTGGCAGGACTTGGCGCACCAGTGTGGTCAGAACTGCTGCGCGTACTCAGAGATGGGGTTATTCGTAAGCGGCTGTTCTGTTCAATTAGTGAAACGACATTCTTCGAGATCATTAAGCAGCAGGACAGAACTTCACGGCGTGCGACGGCAGCGCTGATCGACGAGTTGAGCCTGGGCGTAACGCTCGTCGGGCAGCAAGAACGCATCGCTACCGAAATATCGCATATGTTTCATGATAAATCGGGCCGAACGATGCTGCCCCCCACTGAGGCATCTGGTCTGGTCGAAACTCTGTTTTGTTATCGGCGAATACTATCCCGTGAACACCGCCTTTGATCCGGTAATGCAAACCGCCATTTAGAAGGCATTCTTCGATCACATGTGGTCACGCCCGTTGACTGATTTGACTGATCGTATCGATGATGGGCCACATCCTGAGGACGATCTCGGTCGACTCGCCAACAATCTCAACGCCGGTATCGCCCAGCATGCCGGTCAACGTCTCAGTTTCAAGCACGCCTACGCTGTTGAAGTCCGCGGGCTTGCGGACTTGGTCGGCGGGATGGCGTTCGATGCTGTGGCAGAGATGGCCAGACGCGAAGGTATTGTGCCCGATCGATCCATGGATCGCGATCCCGAAATAGCCAAGCGATATCGAACAAAATGACCTGTGCTTTTCCATTGTCATGGTCCCACCGGTGAGACTCCAAATTGTGGCCGCGGGACAAGACTCTTAAAAACTAAATTATGTCAATGCGTTACAAATATCTTTGGCGCGCCAGACAGAATGAAACTGCGAACACTTATGTAGTTGAAATCTCTATTTAAATCTTGGCGCGCTTCGGCGAACCGCCAGATACTCGGCGGAAGTCCAAGTTGAACATCCCACTGTTGGTTTAAATCGGGGGCGCGCAAGTTTCACAAATTACTGTTTTCGGTGTTCGGCCTCGCCGCAATAAATAGCACTGTCTCGTCAACGACTTGAATGATCACGCGCGAGAGGGCTTCCAATGACGTCCGGTTTGTGGCCGCCGCTGGCTCTCGATGCAACACGTGTGTTGACCAATTGGATTACCCTACTTTGAACGTTGGCGAGAGATCATCGAGACGGTCACTCAGGTCCTGCAGGTTGGAAGCCAATTGCCCGAGCGCGAAGGCCAATGCGAAGATGCGCGCCGCGTCATCCGTGGAAAGCGGACGCAGGTTGCCCGAGCGTCGCAGTGCGGCGAAGGCGGCGTCGAATTCGCCCATGGCCGCGTTGAGATCGCGCAGATCCGGAATGGGGTCTTCACAACGGTAGGCCGAACCGAGCTGTTGAATCGCAGCAGTCGCGGCAGATTTGACATTACCGAGTGCGTCCTTGAGCGGGTCGGCCTCGGCCGGCAGCACAGGGCGCGCGGCGCGGGCGATCATCATCAGCGTGTACCACAGTCGTCGAAGGGTGCGGACAACCGCTGCTGGATCAGCGTGATGGGCCACGCGGCCGGTGACCTCCCGTCGTGCTTCGGCGACCAGACCGTTGGCGCCATTCAAAGCGGAGCGCACTTTGGTATTTAATGCCAGCAGTTCCGCAGTCGGATGCTGCACGCCGCACGCGGCATCAATGCTGTCGGCCGTGTGCGAGGCGAACAGCGGCAGTGTTTTGCCGACATGGTTCGCCAACGCCGGTCCCGCACGCGACGGAAATAGCAGCAGTGAGGTCGCGACCGCGATGATGGCGCCGATGGCGATTTCCGCGACCCGGTTGGCCGCCGCCAACATCGGACTGCCGAGATGCGGATCGCTCAGGATGACGATCGCTGCCGTCACCGACGCCAATCGGAGCGACCCGCGGAACGTTGCCACGTACGACAGCGCCAGGACGGATACGGCGAGCAGGATGACACTCACGCCCGGTGCGTGCCCGAAGATGGCCACCAGCGCCGCCGCGACCACCGCACCAAGCAGCGTCGCCAACAGCCGATCGAATGCAAGTCCGAGTGAAGCCCCGATACTCGCCTGCACGACCAGGATTGCCGTCATCACCGACCAATAACCCTGCGGCAGCGCAAAGTAGGTCGCAACCAGATAGGCGACCACCGCCGCGACCATGGTCTGGATCGATTGCTGCATCTTCCGTGAAGTCGGTCGATAGGGCGACAGTTTCTCGTGGAAGCGGTAAAATGGCGGCACAAGTCGGTATCCAGTCGGCGGAGTGGAGAACGGTTCCGAAGTGTCCGCGATTGAGCGCTCCTGCATAGAGAACGCGGGCTAAAATTGAGCTGGCGTACTACCGGGATCGAGACTAGCCTCGGCGACATACTTTAGTTAGGCTCCAGCGATATTCCAAGAGAGAAGAACATGGCAGCGTGGTTCAATATTGCCACTCGACGGTAGCGAAAACGCCATGTGGGGGCCGGAATGGGTGGTGGGCACCTACAAGCATCCCGGCATGCCGGCGTGGGTTATTGAGGCCGACCGTTGGTTCAACGGCGACAATATTTGATGGCCGTTATACATGCCTATCCCCTCAATTCAGGACGGCGCCGCATTTTGAAGCGGCCTGAGGCGGCGGTACCAGCGCGTGCCATCGACAATGTCACGCATTGTGCGCGGAGGCAGCCGCACCAACTGTTCGATCGTGCGAGAGGCGGTGCGGCCGACGCCGTGAGTGCCGCGCCGATTGTGCCGGAAGGCGTACTCGTCGAAGTAGGCCTGCCGATGCCTCGGTCGCACAGCGCTCGCGTGCGTGCCGAGCAGCCCGCGCTTCAGCAACGAGATAGTCCGATGCGTCGCTTGCAGCGTGTCTGCCTCGGCGCGCTCCGCCTTCGTCTGCACGATCGGCTCGTGTGCGCCCGCGCCAAGGCTCTTCGCGCTTAGCCCTTGTGTCCGTCGGTCGTGACGCGGGCGTCAGGTGCGATCTCGGCGGCGGCGAAGCGCTCGACCGTTTTGGCGTCGTTATTTTCCACGTTGCTCATGCGCACGCGCCTCATTCCGGTCCTGGCGTCGGTTTCGGTGGCGACGAGCACCAGATGCTTTCCCTCTTTGTCGCCCACGAACGCTTCATCGACTTGGACGCTCTTGGCGAGAGGTTCGCGGTTCGGCCGCACGAACGCGGCGCGCAACTTGTGCAACCACGTCCAGGCGGTCTCGTGAGAACCCAGCCCCAAGATGCGTTGGAGGTCCTTGGCCGAGATGCTGTTGCGGCGCAAGGAGATCTCGAACTCGGCGCGGAACCACATCTTCAACGGCTTGGTGGTTTTGTGCAGCGGCGTGCCCGACGTCAGGCTAGGTCATAAACTCATAAACGGGATTCCCAAACGGCGCGAACAGTGATTCATGATTCCAACTGAGGGAGGTTGGGATGGCACAGCTACGTCGCTACGAACTCAGCGATGCCGAGTGGGCAATCATCGATCCGCTGCTGCCGCGCAAGTCGCGCGGGGTGGCGCGCGTGGATGATCGCCGCGTATTG
>JANXWC010000082.1 GCA_025351355.1 Hyphomicrobiaceae bacterium | reverse complement strand
CTGCGCGGCGTCGATGCCGTAGCTGCCGAATGGGCGATGATCTGCTTAGCCCACAACCTCACCAAGCTCGCAAAAGCCGTCTGAAGCGGCTACGGTCCCCCAAAATGCAATGCGCCGAGCCTATCTGGACAGGCTCCTAGCTCTTTGTTTTGTCGTGCTTCTTTTCGGAAAACAGCTGTACCCCCCGGATCTCGTCCGGGGCATGCTTTATCCGGAAGCACTCTAAGCACGCTGCGGCAAGGCATCGGGCCTGCAGCGGCGTCAACGAGACAGTAATGGCTCCGACGCAATTATTGTAAAACCTTGTCGATCTCAGCGCGATATTTCTTTACCAGTTCGACATTCTCGGGAAATTGCACGGGTTGCGTGGTCTTTAGGGCCTCGGCGAGTTCGTCGAGCATTTGTTTCTTGTCTTTTTCCTGTATCGTCTTGTCGGCGGTTACATCCTCGATCTCTTTCTTGATGGATGCGACGGGATCGGTGTAGTTGCCGGTTTGCGGATCAATCCCCGCCATCACCATCGATATATTTGCCGCGACGTCGTCGTATTCGCTGAAATCCTTGAAACCGTTGGCCTTGGCGATGGTCTCCAGTTCCGCTTGAATTTTCGGATCGGGCTTGTCGGATGTGGCGCCCTGCATCTTTTCACTGACCTTGACCATATCGGCCTGCGCCGCAATGAAGCCCTTTAAGTGCGGTTCTGTCAGTTTTACCTGTTTGATAACATCGGGGCTCGGGGCTTGCGCCACCGCAACGTCGATGCTGGCGATTGCCATCAGCGCCACCGCGAAAACGGCCACCAAATTTCTTGTGATCTTCAATGCCTGTCGCATCCGCCATGCTCCTTGTCAGATCTGTTCATGCAACGATATGTAGTCGGCGTAGATGCGCCGGATGACCAAAGTGAGACAAAACACTCAAATGCCGAGCTCTCAAACGCGACAAAACGCCGACAACGCTGCATTTTTGCCGGGCGTGATGTCGATAGCGGAAATCGAACAACTTATCGACGAACAATTTCCGCAAGTACATTTGGGTGGACGAGTCCTGTTCATAGAATCCGCCGGTCATTTGCGCGCCAGAATGCGGATGATAGAGCACGAAAAGAATCTTCGCCCGGGCAGAACGTTGTCGGGGCCAAGCATGTTCCAACTTGCCGACGTCGCTCTATATGTGGCGATCCTGGCAACGCTGGGAGAGGGCGCAACTCAGGCCGTAACGACCAATCTGAATATCAATTTCCTGTCGCGGCCGGCACCGGGCGACTTGATCGCGGATGTCGTGCTCGTCAAAGTCGGCAAGCGCCTCGTCATCGGCGAAGTCGAGATGTTTTCGTCGGGAGCGGATATGGTGGCGCATGCGATTGCGACCTATGCACTGCCGCCGGCAGCCAAAGAAAAGCGTCGAGAATAGCGGATCGAAAGCGGTAAAATGTTACCACATAGACTAATTGTCTGAATTTGCTGATTTAAATACTTTTTGGTCGTGCATTTTGGCTTTGACATGGAACAGGTGGCTGTTTATAGGTGCGGCTTCTCCGGCGGCACAAAGTCATCGTGAGCGGTGGGCACCACAGTGTCCGGGCGCCATGACCGATGCCGCACCAACATCGAAGGATCGAGGTCCATGAAGACCTATAACGCCAAGTTCGGCGAGATCGAGAAGAAGTGGTTCCTGATCGATGCCAAGGGTTTGGTCGTCGGTCGCCTCGCCTCGATCATTGCTTTGCGCCTCAAGGGCAAGCATCGCGCGACCTACACACCGCATATCGATACGGGTGACAATATCATCGTCATCAATGCTGATAAGGTTGTCTTTACAGGCAAGAAGACCGAGAAGAAGCTGTATCATTGGCATACCGGGCATCCGGGCGGCATCAAGACGCGTACGCCGCGGCAGATCCTCGAAGGCAAGTTCCCAGAGCGCGTGCTTGAGAAGGCCGTCGAGCGCATGATCGCCGGTGGTCCGCTGGGCAAAAAGCTGATCGGCAATCTCAAAGTCTATGCTGGCGACAAGCATCCGCATGAAGCGCAAAGCCCGGTTGCACTCGATATCGCCGCGTTGAACCGCAAGAACGTAGGGGTCTGAGATCATGGCACTAGAGACCAAGACACTGGCCGATCTGGCCGATCTCAAGACTGAGATGCCTGCAGCGGTCGTCGCGACCGGCCCAGTCCATGTGCAGAAGCTGGACAAACTCGGACGCGCCTACGCGACCGGTAAGCGTAAGAATGCGATTGCACGCGTATGGATCAAGCGCGGCGGCGGCAAGATCGTCGTCAACGGCAAGGACTATTCCAAGTATTTTGCGCGGCCGGTGCTGCAGATGCTGTTGCAGCAGCCGATCAAGATCGCGGCGCGCGAGGCACAGTACGACGTGATGGCTACTGTCGTCGGTGGCGGCTTGTCCGGCCAAGCCGGTGCCGTCCGCCATGGCATTTCGAAGGCTCTGACCTACTTCGAGCCGGAATTGCGCGGCGTCCTCAAGAAGGGCGGCTTCCTCACGCGCGACAGCCGTGTTGTCGAACGCAAGAAGTTCGGCAAGATGAAAGCCCGTCGCAGCTATCAGTTCTCAAAGCGCTGATCGGAGAACATTTTCGCCGTTTTGCATTCCGCCCGCGCAACTTGCGCGGGCTTTTTGCGTTTGGTGGTGGCGGCCGTTGGGCTGGCCGTACTGCGCCGAACCGGTAACCCAAAAGCGCCCAAAAATTGATCCGAGCTGTTCATTTCGCAGTCACATTCCGCAGTGCAATATTTATGACAACTCATTGTGATAAATAAAGTTTTTAAATTACCTAGGCGCGTTCATTGGCTCTATTGTGCGATGCAGCGTAATATCTTAAGTTGGTTAAAACTACCCGCGTCCGCAACGTTGGACGACAAGTCGGAGTCAAAGATACATGAGCGAAGTTCAGTCCATGCAGGGGTCTTTCCGCAAATTGTGGCCCACCGAAACGCCTGCCTTTCGGGATCATCTGCTGCGTCTCGACCGCGACAGCCGCCGCATGCGGTTTGCCCATTCGGTGTCGGATGCCTTCATCGAGGATTATTCTGCCCGCATGAACGACATGGGCAGTATCGTCTTTGGTTATGTAGAGGGTTCGGAGGTGCGCGCGGCAGCCGAGCTGCGTAAATTGGGCGACCGTTGGGGCACCGAGGCGGAGGCCGCATTCTCGGTCGAGAAGGATTTTCAGGACCATGGCCTGGGCAGCGAGTTGATGGGGCGGGTGATCCGCTCGGCGCGTAATCGTGGAATTCATCGACTGTACATGAGCTGCCTGGCGGAGAACTCGAAGATGCAGGCCATCGCGCGGAAGCACGAGGCCGATCTTAAATTCGAATACGGCGAAGTGATCGGTGAAATTCTGCCGGCGACGCCGAATTATTTTTCGATCCTGGCCGAAGCGGTCGAAGATCGGGTCGGCCACATGCTGGCAGTATTCGATCTGCAGAAGCGGCTGGTCAAAGCCGCGTAACCGTCGCTGCGCCTCGCTGCTCTAGCGCGGGGCCTTATAGACCGGCATCGCGAACTCGACGCGCGGCGCCGGTTCCGGGCCAACTGCAATGAAGATGGCACCCGCAAACGCGCTGGCTGCGGCAATGACCAGAATGATGTTTTTTATGGACATGGCGCGATGCAATCGATTGGTCGAGGCGGCTTAATCTGCGCGCTTCGATTTGACGGACCGGATTGGGGGCCCGCCGTCCCATCTCTTGCCATCTTTTTACGCTTGGCCGCGTGAGTGGGCTGTGAAAGAGCTATTCATCGCGCGTTCATCGATTTGACCGATGGCGTGGCATTGCCAAAGGCCTTCCGATGACGTCACAGCAAGTCATGCCGACTGGAATAATACCAAACGCCGCGCCCGCACTGCCGGTTGTCACGTTGCCGATGGTGCAGCAGGCGGCGCAGGCGATCCACGGTGCCGTGCTGAATACCGACTGCGACGAAAGCCGCACGCTGGGTGAGATTCTGCGGTGCCACATATGGCTGAAGTTCGAAAATCTGCAGTTCACGGCCGCGTTCAAAGAGCGGGGCGCCCTCAATCGCCTGCTGGCGCTCACCGCTGCAGAACGGAAGGCCGGCGTGATTGCGATGTCGGCGGGAAATCATGCGCAGGGCGTGGCCTATCACGCGAAGCGCCTGGGGGTAGCCTCCACCATCATCATGCCGGTCGGCACGCCGATGGTGAAGATCGAAAATACGCGGCGACACGGCGCAACGGTAATCGTCACGGGTGCGACGTTGGAAGATTCGGCGGCTTTCGCGCAGGCCCAAGGTCGCCAGCATGGGTTGACGTTTATTCATCCCTACGATGATCCGCTGGTCATTGCCGGCCAAGGCACGATCGCACTTGAAATGCTGCAAGCCGTGCCGGCGATCGACACGCTTGTTGTGCCGGTCGGCGGCGGCGGGCTGATCTCGGGCATGGCTGTCGCTGCGAAGGGATTGAAGCCTGATGTCAGGATCATCGGCGTACAGGCCGCGCTCTACCCGTCCATGTACAATGCGGTGAAACACCAGTCGCTGCCGATGCGCGGCGATACGTTGGCCGAAGGTATCGCGGTGAAGGCTCCGGGCCGGATTACGACCGAGATCGTGGAGCGCCTGGTCGATGATATCGTGCTGGTCACCGAAGATGAGTTGGAGCGCGCGGTGTCGATGCTCATCGCGATCGAGAAGACGGTTGTGGAAGGCGCGGGAGCCGCGGGGTTGGCGGCCATGCTGGCACATCCGCAGCTGTTCCACGGACGCAATGTCGGGCTGGTGCTGTGCGGTGGCAATATCGATACGCGGTTGCTGGCGTCGGTCCTGACCCGCGAGCTGGCGCGCGAGGGTCGGCTGTCGCAGCTGGCTATCGATCTCGTTGATCGACCGGGCCAGCTGGCGGCTGTCGCGACATTGCTCGGCGAAGCTGGTGCGAATATTGTTGAAGTCTCCCACCAGCAGACGTTCTCGGCACTGCCCGCCAAGGCGACGCTGCTCGAAGTCGTCATTGAAACCCGTGACCGGGAGCATCTTGACGAAACAGTCGCGCGGATGCGTGGGGCAGGTTTCCATGTGGAAGTGCAGAGCAATCCCGGCGGCAGGCATTGAGGCAGGCATTGAGCGGATAGGCGGCGGATGGCGCGCAACAAATATTACTCCGGTCCGGTATCGGATCATTTCGACGGCGTGCGGTTCTTCAATCCGAGCGGCACTGCGCCAAAGGGCGTGCGAGAACTCTTGAAGTGGCAATTGGCGACGCCGTCGGCCCGATGGCCGAAGACCTTCCCAAGTCCGCACTCGGTCGACCGACCGCCGGCAAATGTCGACGTAGATCCGGTGCGGGTGAGTTTCATCGGCCATGCGTCGTATCTGATCCAGGGCGCGGGCCAAGCGATTTTGATCGATCCGGTCTTCAGCGAGCGCGCCAGCCCAACGCAATTGGCCGGGCCGAAGCGGGTTAATGCCCCCGGCGTGCCGTTCGCGGCGTTGCCGAAAATCGACACCGTCGTCGTCACGCACAACCACTACGACCACATGGACATGCCGACCCTGAGGCGGTTGTGGCACCGCGACCGGCCGAAGTTCGTCACGCCATTGGGCAACGACACGTTGTTGCACCGGGGGATCGGCAACATCAATGTGCGGGCGCTCGATTGGCATCAATCGCTGACGCTGGACGCTGGTGTAAAAATTGACTCCGTGCCCACGCAGCACTGGTCGGCGCGCGGCTTCGGCGATCGACTACATGCGTTATGGGCAAGTTTCGTGATCACGATCGGTCAGCGAACGATTTATGCCGTGGGCGATTCCGGATTTGGTGACGGCCACATTTTTCGCGGCGTGGCGGCGCAGCATCCGCGGATCGATCTGGCGTTGCTGCCGATAGGTGCCTACGAGCCGCGCTGGTTCATGCGGGATCAGCATATGAACCCGGACGATGCGGTGCAGGCACTCGAGTTGAGCGGTGCAAAGCGTGCGCTGGGCCATCACTGGGGTACGTTCCAACTGACCAACGAGCCGATCGACGCGCCGCGCGAGGCGCTCGCAGCAGCCCTCGCCGAGCGCGGAGTGCCAGCGGAAAAATTCTTGGCTGTGCTGCCGGGCGCGGTCGTCGAGTTGTAATTTTCGTAAACGAAAAAATCTACCTTCGCTAACACTTCCTCATCCGGCCTATCGGCTACTTTCTCCCCAAGCGAGACGACAATTCTTCGGCGCTCAACGGGTTGGTCCTCCCCCTCGATGGCTTACGGGATTCATACATCTTTGATCGCCCAAGCCACCTACCGCTTTCCCGGCCGCAGCGCCCACATCGCAGAGCGATGCTCCGCATCGAGGGCGCGGAGAGCCGGGATCTTTACCGGGTAGAAGGAAGGAATAGCTGGCCAGTTGCACATCAATCCGGCTGGTAAGGATCCCGGATATTTGGACAGCGCAAAGCGCGCCGTCCAAATTCCGGGACAGCGTCGGGTAGAGAGGTCGCGAACCGGATAACGACCCGCTTGTGTGCATGCGGTAGCCCCCTTGGGGAGAGGATGTCCGCCCGGCGCGGAGGCGCCAAAGAATGGGGACAGGCAAGGGTGTGTTTTCCCATCGCTCAGAAATTTTGCTCAATGGTCTGAGGCTGGACTAACGCAGCTTGGCTTCGCAGCGGTCGTGGGCGGCGAGGCAGCTGGTGCAGGAATTTGCCGCATTGTTGCGGCAGGCGGCGAACGCGTCGGCGCAGCGACCGCAGGCTTCGCTCCACGCAGTCCATCTTGCGCACTGCGCCGCGGTTCCGTGCACGCAGGCGTTGCGACCTTTGGTGCATCGCCCGCTCAGTCCACGACCGCATAGTCGCGCGGCGACCGGCGTTGCCAGATCGGGTGCTTGGGACATGATTGCGCCCTGGAGCGTTGCTGAGGTGCCAACCATTGGCTCCGCAGAAGCCGGCATGCTGGCGCTGATCGAAGCGACAAATACAAAGACGGCTGCAAGGCGCCACAAAATGCCCTTCAGCATGACATTTTTCCTCCTAAGACGCCTTTTTTTGTTCGCGTTGGCACGACGACGTCGTCGAGATCTATTATCGGCGATGAGAGTTTATCTAGTTGCAGCCAAACAGCAACTTCAGCTCCGTCGCTCGATCGAGGGTCATGAGCGTCTGGGCGTGGACGTAATAGACGTCATCGAGAGGCCTTCGACTGCTTTGGCCGAGTTGATAGGCCCGCGCATTCATGTCGCGATACTTTGGCCACAGCAGTTGCGCGGAACGCATGGCGGCGATGGACTGAACCGTCGTCGACGCCGGCTCGGTACAGCGCTTCCATATTGCGTTGAGAGAAGCATCGGCGGCTTGCAATGCTTTTTGCGCATCGGCCAGGGTGGCGGGTACCGCGGTCTGCGCATGACCTTGCCCGGCGGGGAGGCACAAAAGTGCTGCGGTAATGGCGATGCGACAGGGTCGCGTCTTGCCCAAGCTCATTGGCAGTCCTTTCAAACATTCAGCTGCAACAGGTATTAAGGTCGTTCCAACTGTAAAGTTGAATTAGTCCGCCGCCAGCGGAATTTTTTCGAGATCGTGAATGCGGCTATTTTGAAGGGAACTCACGGACAATGCCGTCAGCGAACCGCTGATCGATAGACCCCGGGCATTCCACTGGTCGCACAACGCCTTGGCGACGGCGCGATCGGCCTGGGTGGCGATGGTGATGTGCGGAATATAAGGCACATCCAATCTCAGCTTCGCTGCGAGAATGCCGGTGTAAAGTCGGTCGTGCAGAAGCGCGATGGCGCTGTGTCCTTCGTCGGGCACGAGGAACACATAAGCCGTGTCATCGGCATGATCGGCGCCGAGCATCGCATACCGGCAGGTGAATGAAATTGACTTTGACGCAGCGGCGATTGTGTGCGCGTGGGCGAGATAATCGTGTTCGTCGAGATCGGAACAGCTGAACGCCAGCGTGAAATGCGGCTTGACGAGATCACGGAATGGCAGGTCGTGAGCGGAGCGAAAGGCATCGATCAGTGCGCGATCCTCGGGGTCCAGGTTGGGATAGCCGAGGGTGTAAAGCGTGCGCGCCACGCCCTAATCCTTCTTCTTCGCCTCGCGCTCGCGGAATTCTTTCGGCCTGACTTTGCGGGCGACTTTATCGAGCACGGCGTTGACAACCTTGGGTTCGTCGCCGGTAAAGAACGCTTTGGCGACTTCGACATATTCGTTGATGATCGCACGCGCGGGGACGTCCGGACGCCCGACCAGTTCGAACATAGCGCTGCGCAAGGTGGCGCGGATGATGCTGTCTATGCGGTTAAGACGCCATCCCACGGCCAGCTGGGCATCGAGTGGCGGGTCGATGTCGCGCTGGCGCTCCACCACGCCCCGCACGATCTCGGAAAACAACTCCAGATCCGCATCGGCGACGGTGCGATCCTCGGCCTCTTCGCCGAAGCGATGGGCGGCGAATTCGGCGATCAGCGCGGTCAGGTCGGTTGACGCGAGGTCCATCTGGTAGAGCGCCTGGACGGCCGCCAGCCGGGCCTGGCTGCGTGCCACCTCGGAGGCACCGGCAAGATCGGCAATATTGGGCACGGCGTTCATGTGTCGACTTCCTCGAAGGCTCGCGCCAGCTGCACGATCGAGAGACAGGCGCGCACGGCATCGCCGCCCTTGCCCTGTCGCCCGCCCATCGCGCGCGCCAGGGCCTGTGCTTCCGTATCGACAGTCAGAATCGCATTGCCGAGCGGCACATTGGCACCAATCGCGACGTCCATCAGCCAGTGATTGGCATTGTTGCAAACGATATCGTAATGCGCCGTCTCACCGCGTATGACGCAGCCCAGCACAATGGCGCCGTCGTAGCGGCTGCCGATTTCGTCGGCGGGGATGAGGCCGGCGGCGACGGCCTGCGCCAATGCCTGTGGGATTTCGAGCGCGCCCGGCACCGTGACTTTATCGTAGGTGGCGCCCGATGCCTTCAGCTCGGCCAATGCGCCTTCCAGCAGCGCATCCGCCACCGCTTCATAGTAGCGCGACTCGATGATCAGGATGTGCGCCTTGATTTCGATGATCGGGGTCGTGCGGGACGATTTTCCAGCCATGTGTTCAACCGATCTTCCGCTGTCCGACGATTTTCAGTCCGTGGCCTTCGACACCCACGTACGATTGAGTCTGCGAGTTGCTCAGCAAGACCATTTCGGTGACTCCGAGATCGCGGAGAATTTGCGAGCCGATGCCGATTTCGACCTGCCGGCGTTCGCGGCCGGGGCGGATCGAGGCGACCGGCGTGGGGGTGCCCGAGTGCGTCTCGATCCACTGCGAAACCGCTTTGGGGCGGAGATCGCGGATCAGCACAATGATGCCGCGACCTTCGGCGGCGATCATTGCCATGGCGCGGGCGATCTGAGTTGGTTGCGCCGTGGCCGTACCGATGCCGAGAAGATCGGCGGCGGGATCGACCGCATGCACGCGCACCAACACCGGGCCGGGTTGGCTCACATCACCCTTGACGAGTGCCAGATGCTGGACGGCATCGACGGTGGTTTCGTAGGCGAGCATACGGAAGTTGCCACCAAAGGCGCTACTGACGGTTGTTTCGCCGACGCGCTTGACGATGCTGTCGTGCTTCAGGCGGTGGGCGACCATGTCCTCGATGGTGCCGATCTTGAGGCCATGACGCTGGGCGAAGGCGACGAGATCGGGCATGCGCGCCATGGTGCCGTCGTCGTTCATGATTTCACAGATGACGCCGGCGGGCGTCAGGCCGGCCATGCGCGCGAGATCGACGCTGGCCTCGGTGTGGCCGGCGCGCACGAGCACGCCGCCGTCACGGGCGATCAACGGGAATACGTGGCCGGGTGAGACGAGGTCGCGATGGTCTTTGGAAGGATCGATGGCGGTGCGGATGGTGTGTGAGCGATCAGCGGCGGAAATGCCGGTTGAAATACCATCCTTGGCCTCGATCGAGACGGTGAAGGCAGTGCCCATTCGTGTGCGGTTGGTGCGCGCCATGGCTTCGAGGCGCAGCGCGTCGGCGCGTTCCTCGGTCAGCGCCAGGCAAATAAGGCCGCGACCATAGCGAGCCATGAAGTTGATGGCATCGGGGGTGGCCATCTGTGCGGGGATCACCAGATCGCCTTCGTTCTCGCGGTCTTCGGCATCGACGAGCACGACCATGCGGCCGTTACGCAGATCCTCGATGATTTCTTCGGTCGCCGAGATGAAGCCGCGGCCTTCCGAATATTCGACACGCTTCAAGGGGTCGGTCACGCACGATGCTCCATCAGTCGCGCCACATAGCGCGCAAACAGGTCGATTTCCAGATTGATCCGGTCGCCGATGGTTTTGCGCCCCCAAGTCGTCACGGTCAAGGTGTGGGGGATCAGGTTGACGCCGAAGTGGGTGCCCTCGACCTCGTTGACGGTCAACGAGGTGCCGTCGAGGCAGACGGAGCCCTTCGGGGCGATGAAACGCGCGAGATCGGCGGGGACTTCGAAGGTGAAGCGGCGGCTGTCGTCGTCGTCGGTAATGGCAACGATGCGGGCGGTGCCATCGACGTGGCCGGACACGAGATGGCCGCCGAGTTCGTCGCCGGCTTTCAAAGCGCGTTCGAGGTTGATGCGGCTGCCCGATTGCCAGTTACCGAGCGTGGTCTTGGAGAGCGTTTCGTTGGAGACGTCGAGGGTGTAGGTGCAGCCGCCCGGCGCCGGCTCCACCTTGGTCACCGTGAGGCAGCAGCCGTCATGGGCGATCGAGGCGCCGAGCGCGATCGAGGCAGGGTCGTAATGCGCGCTGATGGTGAAGACGCCGCCCTGGCGGTCGACGACGTCGCCGATATCGCTGATGATGCCTGTGAACATGGGGGATAACCTGGAGCAATCAGGGCGGGCTTACGCGACGGGACGAGGCTTGTGCCATGCCGCGCCAGCCCGGCATAGTGCTTTGGCGTCGCGCCGGCTTAAATGGGGCGAGTTGGTCGTGGGTCAGTTTGAAAACTTCTGATGTTTCTTGCTTCTCTCCAAGGGGGAGGGGTTCGGGGAGCAACAGAACAAAAAATTGCATTCAGCCGTTCTCGGCACGCCTGGGCGACCCGTGTCCAGCAGACCGCCTTCCGCTTCACTCTCAGCACCGACGCCAAAGAAAGTATGGCGAACTCTTGCGTAGTGGGGCCAGATGCAGTCGAGGTTTCCTCGCGGTCCTGCGGTCATGGTAGCATCAGAGTGACAAAATTGTCGCAAAAATCTCGCGCCAATCCGAACCAACGGAGTTCGTTCACTCAAGGGGTGATTTTTTGAGTGGCCTGACAGGCGTCGGTGCGCGCGTATAGGTAGTTTCCGAGGCTAGATCAAATCCGACGACTGTGAGAACTGACTTGAGCTTAGCTAAACGAGTTTCGTCAGCTGCCGTCTCACAAGGGTGTCCTCGGTGCCAGCGGGTGTGCGTCAGACAATTCTTACTGCAGCAGGAAGCTCACTGATGGCCGTCATATTAGTTGTCGAGGACGATCCGCAGCTCTGTGAGTTGGTCGGCATGATGATAGAGGACTTGGGACATGAGGTCGTTGCAACGCGCACCGTTGGCGAGGCTTTGTCCGCGCTGCAGTCCCCGCAGAATATCGACGCGCTTTTCACCGACATTAATCTCGATACGGCGCTCTTCGGTGGATGCGACATCGCACGACAGGCTATCAAGCTGCGCCCAAGCTTGGGCGTGCTTTACACCACCGGAAATTTGGTCAGCGACGAGCTGAGGGCCCGATTTGTCGAGGGCGCAAACTGCTTGCGCAAACCGTATACACTCGTCCAGCTCCAAAGTTCCATTGCCAGCCTGCTTGCAGGGAAGACTACAATCTGCGCTTAGCGGGACCAAGCCCGGAAATTGTGAGTGTGAATTGCGCGTCTGCCAATCAGAACACAGACCCAGTCGATTGCAGCGGGATCAAGGACGCGCCTGGTTTTGTGTTGGCGTCCGCATGTTGGAGATCGGTGGGCGGGCCGGTAAGGGGGTAAATATCCTGTATGATTGGCCCTCGTCGCGTTCTTGAAAGCATCGTTGAAAAACTCGACCCACGCATCCGTTCGCACCTCCCGGAATGCAGCGGGATGCTGCTTGTCGTTGTGGCGATAATCTTGACGTGGGTCATTTGGGAATATCACCGAACTGTTGCTTGGGTAAACCACTCATTTGACGTGCAGCAGAGCATCCTGAATGTGTCGGCCACAGCGCACGAAGCGGAGGCAGCTGGTCGTGGTTTTCTTATAACTGGTTCCGACGCCTATCTGACCCGCTTCCCTACGCTTGAAGCTAAACTTGGCACCGCAGTGACTCGATTGTCTGAGCTGACGACGGACAACGCCGGTCAACAACGCGCCATTGTCAGTCTGACGGAAGCGATCAACGTGCGTTTTGTTGAAATGTCGCGGCTTATCGATGCGCGGCGCGTCGAAGGTGGTCAGCCACAATTGCTGGCGACGCGAATGACCGTCGGGCTAACGGCCATGGAAAGCGTTCGCGCCATCATTGACCAGATGAGTGCGATCGAATCCAACCTCCACCGCAGCCGAGTTGCCTCTGTACAGTCGGTTATCTTCCTTGGTGGTCTGGCGTCCAGCTTTGGCCTTCTCATCGTTTTGGCCTCCATGGTCGCGTGGAGCTGGGACAATCGCCGGGAAGCGAATGCATTGCTGGCCACGATTGTCGAACGACAAAAAAATGAATCGCAGATCCGACAGATGCAAAAGATAGAGGCTGTGGGACAACTGACCGGCGGGCTTGCGCACGATTTCAACAACATGCTCGCAGTTATCATTAGTGGACTGACACTTGCTCAAAAACGTCTCGCGGCGGGCGACAAGAACGTGGATCGCTTCATTAGCGCGGCCATGGATGGCGCGACCCGTGCCGCGTCGTTGACAAATCGCCTTATGACTTTCTCGCGTCAATTGCCGCTGGCACCGCAATCGATTGACGCCAATCGTCTCGTCAGCGGCATGCTGGAACTCATGCAACGAACCCTGGGCGAATTGATACAGATAAAAACCCTGCTGCGCGGCGGACTTTGGACCACGAACGCGGATGAGGGACAGCTGGAAAACGCGATCCTGAACCTAGCCGTCAACGCGCGCGACGCAATGCAAAGTGGCGGTAAACTCATTATAGAAACAGCGAACTTTCAAGCCGATGCTGCTTTCGCGCGCCAAAACGACATCCCCGTGGGCGACTACGTTTTGATTGCGGTTACAGATACCGGGTCTGGAATGACGCCCGACGTCGCTGCTAAAGCGTTCGATCCCTTTTACACAACCAAGGGCGTTGGCAAAGGAACGGGGCTTGGACTGTCGCAAGTCTACGGCTTCATCAAGCAATCGGGTGGTCAAATCCGAATCTACTCTGAGCCAGACCACGGCACGACGATCAAAATGTATTTACCGCGCTTAGCTAATGCCGGCGCCGTGACAAGCACCAGCATCGACCGCGATGTCATTTGGTCGAATGATCACGCACAAAATGCGCGCAATATTGTTCTTGTCGTCGAAGATGACAATCGCGTGCGAGAGATGAGCGTCGCATCCTTGCGGGAACTCGGCTTTACCGTCATTCACGCGAATAGCGCCAAAGAGGGCTTAAACAGTTTAGACGCGCATCCCGAGACCACGGTGCTGTTCACGGATATCGTCATGCCGGAAATAGATGGCCGGCAGCTGGCTGGCGAAGCCCTGCGGCGCCGCCCAAATCTAAAAGTCCTTTACACAAGCGGATTTTCTGGCGATGCGATAAAAGAAAGTGAGAGGTTGGATCCAGGACTACACCTGATCACCAAACCGTTCACGCTGACGCAACTCGACGCGAAGATGCACGAAGTACTCACGGAGAAGGCTGTGGCTTGAGCACAAGCTTTTCGAGGCTGGTGCGCGGCAACAAGATTTCGTTTGTGACAACAACGCGGCGCGGCGAAGGCTGCATCCATTCGTTGAGCGAAACGGGTCTCATAGATCAAGGGCGGTACATGTCGATGGGTAACGACGGGGAGCGAGCACGGATGGGCGGCTTCAAGAGCACGGACAAAACCACACCTCAGCAGGCGGAAGAGGTCGTGCTTAAGGCCGGGGCGCTGCAGATCGCCATTTTTAACAGTGCCAACTTCTCAAGCATAGCTACTGACGCCAAAGGGGTCATTCAGATCTTTAATGTTGGGGCTGAGCGGATGCTCGGCTACACGGCAGCCGAAGTCATGAACAAGATCACGCCCGCCGATATTTCGGATTCGCAGGAACTGATTGCGCGTGCCAACGCCTTGAGCGTCGAACTGGCCACCCCCATCACCCCAGGTTTCGAGGCCCTCGTGTTCAAAGCCTCGCGCGGGATCGAGGACATCTACGAGCTGACCTACATCCGCAAGGATGGGAGCCGGTTCCCGGCGGTCGTGTCCGTCACAGCGCTTCGCGATGCGCAGGACGCCATTATCGGTTATTTGCTAATTGGCACCGACAACACTGCGCGCAAACAGGCCGAAGAAGCGTTACTCAAGGCCGGGGCGTTGCAAAACGCGATCTTCAACAGTGCCAACTTCTCCAGCATCGCTACCGACGCGATGGGCGTTATTCAGATCTTCAATGTCGGTGCGGAGCGAATGCTCGGCTACACCGCTGCCGAAGTACTGAATAAAAATACTCCGGCGGACATTTCTGATCCACAAGAGCTGATCGCCCGCGCCAAGGCGTTGAGCGTGGAATTAGGTACTACCATCACGCCTGGCTTTGAGGCACTGGTGTTCAAAGCATCGCGCGGAATCGAGGACATTTACGAACTGACTTACATCCGCAAGGACGGCAGTCGGTTTCCGGCGGTCGTGTCCGTCACGGCGCTGCGCGATGCGCAGGACGCCATTATCGGCTATTTGTTGATTGGAACCGAACTCAAGGCCGGGGCCCTGCAGAGCGCAATCTTCAACAGCGCCAATTTCTCCAGCATCGCCACGGATGCGAAGGGTGTCATTCAGATCTTCAATGTCGGCGCCGAACGCATGCTTGGGTACACGGCTGCCGAAGTGATGAATAAAATTACGCCTGCCGACATTTCTGATCCACAGGAACTAATCGCGCGGGCCAAAACACTCAGTGTTGAGCTTGGAACTGCAATCACGCCCGGCTTCGAAGCCCTGGTCTTCAAGGCCTCGCGCGGGATCGAGGATATATATGAGCTGACCTACATCCGAAAGGATGGCAGCCGATTTCCGGCGATGGTGTCGGTCACGGCGTTGCGCGATGCGCAGGACTCTATCATCGGGTATCTTCTGATAGGCACGGACAACACCGCCCGAAAGGTCGTCGAGGAGGAACAGAAAATATCCGACCAACGCCTCAGGGACCAGCAATTCTATACCCGCTCGCTGATCGAATCCAACATCGACGCGCTTATGACCACCGACGCCTCTGGCATCATTACCGACGTCAATAAGCAGACCGAAGCGCTCACTGGATGCACCCGTGACGAGCTGATCGGAGCACCATTCAAGAATTACTTTACCGATCCGGAGCGCGCCGAAGCGGGGATCAAGCGCGTGCTAAGCGAGAGATCGGTCACCGAATACGAACTCACGGCGCGCGCCTTTGACGGCAAACAAACGGTGGTGTCCTACAACGCAACCACATTTTACGATCGGAACCGCAAACTACAGGGTGTATTTGCTGCGGCACGCGACGTCACCGAGCGTAAGCGGGTAGAGATGGAACTGAAGCAGGCCAAGGCCGTCGCTGAGAGCGCGAGCCGGACCAAGTCGGATTTTCTTGCAAGCATGAGCCATGAGATTCGGACGCCAATGAATGCGATCATGGGCATCGCGGATTTGCTTGCTAAGACTCCGCTGTCGCCGGAACAAGACAAGTATGTGCGGATTTTTCGCCGCGCCGGCGACAACCTTCTGAACCTCATCAACGACATCCTCGATCTCTCTAAAGTCGAAGCCTCTCAGCTCGAATTGGAGCGAACCGGTTTCTCGCTGAGAGACCACCTGGAGAAAGTGACGGAGATGGTGTCTGCGCGGGCGGTTGAGAAAGGTCTTGCATTGGTTGTTGAGATCGCTCCGGATGTGCGTACTGAATTGGTCGGCGATCCGACGAGGCTGCGGCAGGTGTTGCTCAACTTGCTTGGTAACGCGATTAAGTTCACGGAATACGGCGAGGTATCTCTGCGCGTGACGCGGGACCAAGATGATGCCGTACCGAGTGCCTTGCGGTTCACCATCTCGGATACCGGTATTGGCATTCCAAGCGAAAAATTGGGCCGAGTGTTTGAGCGGTTCACTCAAGCGGATTCGTCCACCACGCGGCGTTTTGGGGGCTCGGGCCTCGGATTGACAATTTCGAAGCGCCTGGTTGAGCTGATGGAAGGGCGTGTTTGGGCCGAAAGTACCGTAGATAAGGGCAGCGTCTTCTCTCTAGTCGTGCCATTTGAAAGTTGGGTCGGGCCCGCTCTGCAAGCGAAAGAGCCTGTCGATACGCAACTTGATCTGCCACTGCCGGCACTGAGCATTCTCCTGGCGGAAGACTCCCCGGACAACTGCATCATCACCGTCGCTTATTTGGATGATACGCCATACAAAATTGAGATCGCAGAGACTGGGGCGATTGCGTGCGAGAAATTTTCAGTTGGGCACTATGACCTTGTTCTGATGGACCGACAAATGCCCGTCATGGATGGATTGACGGCGACGCGAAAAATTCGCGCATGGGAGCAGGAGAATCATCGCGCGCCGACACCAATCATTGCACTGACAGCATCAGCCCTAAAGGGAGATCGAGAAAAATGTCTGGCCGCCGGATGCACGGCCTTTCTGACAAAACCAATAAAGCAGGAAGTGCTGCTTCAGGCGATCAAAGAACATGTCATTGCTGCGCGCGCCCAATCAATGCAATTGGACAGACCGAACGACGGGGCTCTGGTGCGCGGCAATCCCAAATTCGCTCACCTCGTTCCTGCTTATCTGAAGAGCTGCAGGGAAAAGAATGTCGCGCTGCAAGATGCCCTGGAAGAAGCCGACTTTCGGACCTTGGGGATTTTGGGACATGGCATGAGGGGAGCCGGTGGAATGTTCGGATTTCCAGCTATCACCGAGATCGGCGCAGCGATTCAGCAGGCGGCTGAGAACTGCGATTTGACTGCGTCGCGCAGGTGGGTAACCGAACTATCCGACTGCCTGGATCGCGTCGATGGAATCCCTGGTTAACAATTCCGAAGACACAGTGCAGTGGCGATCCAGCAGCATAGCTAGTTTGGGTGACAAGCAATGGTGCATGACACGGCCTCTACAGGCCCCCCTGATCCCCCAACTCCGGACATCTGCACGATAGACGGCGCTGTAAGCGACGGCAACGTGGTTGCACTATCCCCTGCAGTGGTCGCCAATTCGATTTTCTGTTCCGTTGCTCCCTGAACCCCGGGGACGAGACGTGGAGAGGGGATGGAGCTGGTGTTCGATCCTAGACGCTGGCGGCGCGGTGGATGAATTTTCCAATTCGCAGGGATCTGCTAAACAACCGCAAATACCAAATCAAACTAGGCTCACCACACCCTCATGGCCGACATCCTTGCCGAGATCATTGCTACCAAGCGCTGTGAAGTGGCCGCCGCCAAGGCCGCCGTGCCTCAAGCCGAAATCGAGCGCCGGGCGCGTGCCGCACCGCCCGTGCGCCCGTTTGCCGGCGCCATTGCTGCACGCCTTGCTGCAGGCAAACCGGCGCTGATCGCGGAGATCAAGAAGGCGTCGCCGTCGAAGGGGCTGATCCGGGCGGATTTCGATCCGCCGGCGCTGGCGCGGGCCTATGCCTCAGGTGGCGCTGCGTGCCTGTCGGTGTTGACGGACCGGCAGTATTTTCAGGGTGACCCGGATTTCCTGGTGGCGGCACGGGAAGCATCCGGCTTGCCTGTGTTGCGCAAGGATTTCATGATCGACACCTATCAAGTTGTCGAGGCGCGCGCGTGGGGCGCCGATTGCATTTTGATCGTTTTGGCTGATGCGGATGATGCGTTGGCGCACTCATTGGCCCGGGCCGCCAAGGAGTGGGGCATGGACGCCATCGCCGAAGTGCATAACGCACCGGAACTGGAGCGCGCACTGGCACTGGATTGCCGGCTGATCGGCATCAACAATCGCAACCTCAAGACTTTTGAAGTCACGCTGGAGACGACGGAGCGGCTGGCGCCACACGTACCGAAGGATCGGATCGTGATCGGCGAGAGCGGCATCTTCGCGCCGGCCGACCTGAGGCGGTTGGAGGCGGTGGGCGTCAATGCCTTCCTGGTCGGCGAGAGCCTGATGCGGCAGGCCGATGTTGCCGCCGCGACAATGGCGTTGCTGCAAGTATAGTCTTAATCACTTAAAATTCCAGCACCGAGGGTGAGACGCCTATGACGCAACAGACCCAGGCTGTACCCGCGCCGATGTTGTTTAATCCGCTGGCGCCGGAATTCATCCGCAATCCCTACCCGGCCTATCATCGGATGCGCGAGGTTGATCCGGTGCATCGCTCCCCGCTTGGCATGATCGTGGCGACGCGGCACGCCGATTGCGCGCTGGTGATGCGCGATCCGCGCTTCGGCAAGGATTTTGTCGGGCGCATGACCCGCCGTCACGGCCCGGCCATCCTCGACGAGCCGGTCTATCGCAGTATGGGGCACTGGATGTTGCAGCAAGACCCGCCCGATCACACGCGGCTGCGCGGGTTGGTGGTGCGTGCGTTTACGGCGCGGAGGGTCGAGGATATGCGGCCGCGCATTCAGGCCATTGTCGATGCCAACCTCGACCGCATCATTTCGCTAGGGCGCATGGATCTCATCGCCGACTTCGCGTTCCGGCTGCCGGTGGTGGTGATCTGCGACATGCTGGGCATACCCGAGACCGACCACGAGATGTTTTTTACCGGTGCGCGCGAGGGTGGCCGGCTGCTGGATCCGGTGCCGTTGTCGCGCGAGGAAATTGATCACGCCAACGCTTCCAACGCGGGGATTGCGGCGTATTTTCAATTGCTGTTCGAGGAGCGCCGGCGTCAGCCCGCCAACGATCTGATCACGCAACTGGTGCAGGCCGAAGAGCATGGCAGCAAGCTAACCAGCGAGGAACTGACCGCCAACATCATCCTGCTGTTCGGCGCCGGCCACGAGACGACGGTCAACCTGATCGGCAATGGTCTGCTGGCGCTGCATCGCAATCCCGATCAGTTGGAGCTTTTGAAGCGCGAGCCGCAGCGGATCACCAACGCTATCGAGGAGTTGCTGCGCTACGATTCCTCCGTGCAGGCGACGGGCCGCACGGCAATGCAGGATGTCGTGCTCGGCGACGTGCCGGTGGCGAAAGGCGAAAGCGTGCTGTGCCTGCTGGGTGCGGCCAATCGTGATCCGGCGCTGTATCCCGATCCGGATCGGCTGGACATCACGCGCACCAACATCCGGCCGTTCTCATTCGGCGGCGGTATTCACCATTGCCTCGGCGCGCAGTTGGCACGCATCGAGGCGGAGGTGGCGATCGGGACCTTGCTCAGGCGGCTGCCTGATCTCAAGCTCGACGATGCGGAGTCGCCGGACTGGCGGCCGACGTTCGTGCTGCGCGGCCTCAAGCAGCTGCCGGCGCATTGGTAAAGTAGCTATGAATAGGCGCGCCGGCGAATTGCTCACCATCCATCAGTTTCTCCAAACTGACCACAGTGCAGGCAGCCCGCAGATGGCTTGCAGACAGGTCTGAATGCGGCGCAGGCCGCGCTTAAAGAATGAGGTCAGGCTGCGAGCCACCTTTTTCGGACGCGTGCCTT